>DATCDE010000141.1 GCA_036510875.1 Actinomycetes bacterium | reverse complement strand
GGCCTGCCGGTCCAGATGCGCGATGCTGAGCACACCGTCGAGCCAGTCGGCCCCGTCCCGGGCGCTGTCCACAGTGATCGGCAGCAGGGCTTCCGGTGCCCGGTCGTCCGCCACCCATTCCTCGGGGATCTGACCGGAGCGCCGAGCCAGCACCAGCACCTCCTGTACCTGGCCCGGCCCGGCCTCCCATGCCCCCAGCGTCGGGTGTGCCCTTGCAAGCTTTCGGTAGGTCACCCCTCGCCCGAACCCGCGCGGCCGCAGGTCCGTAGAACGCGCCCCGGCCGCCTCGGGGCAGCGTGTCGTCCCGCTCGTGCTGTGCGTACAGGTCGAGCAGGTCGAAGAAGATGGCCTCCTGCCGGGTGCCGACCCTGGGGCTCCAGTCGTGCATCGGCCCACGTGGTCGCCTACTCACGACGACAACCCCCGGGGTCGGCTTGGCGCAGCCCCTGTCGATGTCTCGTCGGGGGACGGGCCCTCTACGGGCCGCCTCACCGGCCGCCCGCCGTGGGGATCCGACGGGCCAGGGCGTCGAGATCGTCCAGGTCGACGCGTAGCACCCTGGGCCCCAGCCGATAGGCCGGGAGGAGTCCGGCAGCGACCCAACGCCTGACCGTCCTGGGCGAGACGCGTGCCTGATCGGCGGCCTCAGCCAGTGAGGCGAACCGATTCCTGGAAGTCCGGTTTGCAGACATGGCTCTCCACGTGGGCAGCAGAAGATGATCACTGCACCGGGTGGAATCACCAGCCTACGAGTCCGATGCCGCAGGATCCTGATGCTCCGGCTGCCACGTGGATGCGCGTCTTCAACCGCCCCGATTCGGACCAGTTACTTACTGCGGCGGCGTTGACGGGCACGGTAACCCGACGCCAGATGCGGGCGCAAGCCCACGCGACCGGGCACAAAATGATCGCTGGCGGAAGTGGCACGAATTGTGGCACGGCCATCCGAGAAACGAGGAAATCCCTTGCTGCGCAAGGGATTTCTGAGTGCCCCCGGCAGGATTCGAACCTGCGCCACCGCCTCCGGAGGGCGGTGCTCTATCCCCTGAGCTACGGGGGCCAGGGCGGCGTTCAGAGTACCAGCCACGCGGCCTGGTGTTGGACGCGCTTCTGCCGGGGGTGCACGGCCTAGCCTGGCGGGCATGTCCCGGCCGCCGCGCGTGCTCGTCGTCGACGACAGCGACGCCGTCCGCAGCCTGATTCGGGTCAACCTCGAGCTCGAGGGGTTCGAGGTGGTCACCGCCTGTGACGGGCAGCAGGCCCTCGACGAGGTCGCCGCCGTCGATCCCGACCTGATCACGCTGGACGTCGTCATGCCGAACCTGGACGGGATCAGCACGGCGACCGCTCTGCGGGCCCGGGCCGACACCCGGGAGATCCCGCTGCTCATGGTGACCGCCCGGGCCCAGGAGTCGGACGTCACGCGGGGCAGGGCGGCCGGGGTGGACGCCTACCTGACCAAGCCGTTCGACCCGGCGGAGCTGGTGGCCACCGTGCGCCGGCTGCTGGGCCTCGACGAGGGCTGAGCGGACGGGCGAGGTGCCACCGGAGAATTCGGTTGGACGGCCGCCGATAGCCTTGTCCGTGTGACCCCCGAGGAGCTTGCCGACGCGGTACTGGCCGCCGTCCGTTCCGCCGTAGCCGACGGCGCCCTGGCCCTGTCGCCCGACGACCTGCCCGCTTCGGTCTCGGTCGAGCGCCCGAAGGTCAGGGAGCACGGCGACTACGCGACCAACATCGCGCTGCAGCTGGCCCGCCCAACTGGCCGGCCGCCGCGGCAGGTCGCCGAGCTGCTGGCCGGCCGGCTGGCCGAGGTCAACGGGGTGGCCCGGGTGGACGTCGCCGGCCCCGGGTTCCTCAACGTGGTGCTCGACGATGCGGCCCAGGGGGAGATCGCGCGGGTGGTCGTCCGGGCCGGGTCGGCGTTCGGCCAGAGCGACACACTCGCAGGCCAGCGGGTCAACATGGAGTTCATTAGCGCCAACCCGACCGGTCCGCTGCACCTCGGGCACACCCGGTGGGCGGCCGTGGGGGACGCGATCGCCCGGGTGCTGGCCGCGGCGGGTGCCGAGGTCACGCGCGAGTTCTACGTCAACGACCGCGGCGTCCAGATGGACCGGTTCGGTGAGTCGATCATGGCAGCGGCGCACGGCCGGCCGGTGCCGGCCGAGGGGTACCACGGCGCGTACGTCAGTGACCTGGCGGCGGCCATCGTGGCCGACCGGCCGGAGCTGCTCGACCTCCCGGAGTCCGCGCAGATGGAGGCGTTCCGGGAGGAGGGCTACGAGCGGCAGCTGCGGCAGCAGCGGGAGGTCCTCGACCTGTTCCGGACGCACTTCGACGTCTGGTACTCCGAGCGGTCACTGCACTCGTCGGGGGCGGTCGAGCACGGTCTCGAGCGGCTGCGCGCCCAGGGGCATGTCTTCGAGCAGGACGGCGCCGTCTGGCTGCGCACCACCGACTTCGATGACGACAAGGACCGCGTCCTCATCAGGGCAGACGGCGAGCCGACGTACTTCGCGTCGGACACGGCCTACTACGTGGACAAGCGGGAGCGCGGCTTCGACGTCTGCATCTACCTGCTCGGCGCCGACCACCACGGCTACGTGAACCGGCTGCGCGCGGTGGCCGCGTGCGCCGGCGACGACCCGGACACGCACATCGAGGTCCTGATCGGCCAGATGGTCAAGATCCTCAAGGGTGGGGAGGAGCTCAAGCTGTCCAAGCGGGCGGGCACCATCGTCACGCTGGAGGACCTGGCTGAGGAGGCCGGCGTCGACGCGGCCCGCTACTCGCTGTGCCGGTACCCTGCGGACTCGCCGCTGACCCTTGACCTCGAGGTCATGACCGCGCGGACCAACGAGAACCCGGTCTACTACGTGCAGTACGCGCACGCCCGGATCTCCTCGGTGCTGCGCAATGCCGAGGAGCTGGGCATCGCGGTCGTCCCGGACGGCTTCCGTCCTGAGCTGCTCACCCACGACCGGGAGGGTGACCTGCTGGGCGCGTTGGGTGAGTTCCCCCGCGTGGTGGCCTCGTCTGCCGAGCTGCGCGAGCCGCACCGGGTGGCGCGCTACCTGGAGGACCTCGCGGGCGCCTACCACCGGTTCTACGACGCCTGCCGGGTGCTGCCCATGGGCGATGAGCCGGTCACCGACCTCAACCGGGCCCGGCTGCTGCTGTGCGCGGCCACCCGGCAGGTCATCGCCAACGGCCTCGACCTGCTCGGCGTCGAAGCCCCCGCCCGCATGTGACCGGTGCCTTCGCCATGGAGGTCCCGAAACTTCGGCTGTACGCACAGAAGGGACCCTTCATGCAGATGGGGGTGGGGGAGGGGTGAGGGCGCACCCGGCGGGGCCGCGGCACGCGGACGTGCTCGCCGAGCACGGGGTGCTGCAGCCGCCGTCCGACCTGAACGCGCTCGACCCGGTGGTCTGGCCGACCACCACGGAGCGACAGCCGGGGCACGGCGCGCTCCGGCTCGGCGGCGTCGACGTGCGCGACCTGGCCGAGACCTACGGCACGCCCGCGTACGTGCTCGACGAGGCTGACCTGCGGGCCCGGATGCGCGAGTGGCGGGCGGCCTGGCCGGATGCCGAGGTCTACTACGCGGCCAAGGCGTTCCTGTGCACGGCGATGGCCCGCTGGGTCGAGGAGGAGGGCCTCTCCCTCGACGTGAGCAGTGGCGGTGAGCTGACCGTGGCCATGGCCGCCGGCTTCCCGGCCGAGCGGGTCATCGTGCACGGCAACAACAAGTCCGTCGCCGAGCTGGCCCAGGCCCTGGACGCCGGGGTGGCCCGCATCGTCCTCGACTCCTTCGAGGAGATCGTCCGGCTGGCCGCACTGGCCGAGCAGCGCAGGGTCCGGGCCAAGGTGCTGGTCCGGGTCACCGTCGGCGTCGAGGCGCACACCCACGAGTTCATCGCCACCGCGCACGAGGACCAGAAGTTCGGCTTCTCGCTGGCCAGCGGCGCGGCGGCCGAGGCGGTGCGCCGGGTGCTCGCGCTGCCCGCGCTGGAGCTCATGGGCCTGCACTCGCACATCGGCTCGCAGATCTTCGACACCTCGGGCTTCGAGGTGGCAGCTCACCGGGTGGTCGGGCTGGCCGCCGCCATCCGCGACGACCACGGCGTCGAGCTGGCCGAGCTGGACCTGGGCGGTGGCCTAGGCGTCGCGTACGTCGAGGGCGACGACCCGATGCCGGCCACGGACGTCGCCGAGCGGCTGCGCGTGATCGTCGACCGTGAGTGCGCGGCCGCCGGACTGGCCCGGCCACGGCTGGCGGTCGAGCCGGGTCGGGCGATCGTCGGGCCGTCCATGGTCACCCTTTACGAGGTCGGCACCATCAAGGACGTCGACGGGCTGCGCACCTACGTCAGCGTGGACGGCGGGATGTCCGACAACATCCGCACCGCCTTGTACGACGCCGACTACACGTGCGCCCTGGTGTCCCGGACCTCGGCCGCGGCGCCGATGCTCTCCCGGGTGGTGGGCAAGCACTGCGAGAGCGGTGACATCGTCGTGCGCGACGCCCACCTGCCCGCCGACCTGGCCCCCGGTGACCTGCTCGCGGTGGCGGCCACCGGCGCCTACTGCCGGTCCATGGCGTCGAACTACAACCTGCTGGGCCGGCCCCCCGTCATCGCCGTCCGCGACGGCGTTGCCCGGGTGGTCATCCGCCGGGAGACGGTCGAGGACCTGCTGCGGCTGGAGGACGTGGGGGACTCGGACGACGGGCCGGGCGGTACCGGGCGGTAGCCTGGCCAGCCGCGGTCGGCGACGCGAGCACTCGGGCACCACCACGCGGCCGCACACCACGAGGAACGGAGCAGGCGATGGGCGGGCAGCCACTGCGGGTGGCGCTGCTGGGCTGCGGCGTCGTGGGCTCGGAGGTGGTCCGGCTGCTCCTCACCCAGGCCGAGGACCTGACCGCCCGGGTCGGCGCCCCGGTGGAGCTGGTCGGGATCGGCGTCCGCAACGCCAGCGCGGAGCGCGGGCCGGGCCTGCCCACCGCGCTGTTGACGGAGGACCTCGACGGCCTGGTCGACCGGCCGGACGTCGACGTCGTCGTCGAGGTCATGGGCGGGATCGAGCCGGCCCGGACGCTGCTGGGCCGGGCCCTTCGCCGCGGCGCCTCGGTGGTCACCGCGAACAAGGCCCTGCTCGCCGAGCACGGTGCGGAGCTGCACGCCGCGGCCGACGCGTCCGGCGCGGACCTGTACTACGAGGCCAGCGTGGCCGGCGCCATCCCGCTGCTGCGCCCGCTGCGCGAGTCGCTCGCCGGCGACACCGTCCTGCGGGTGCTCGGGATCGTCAACGGCACCACGAACTACATCCTCACCCGCATGGACGAGAGCGGCGCCGGCTTCGCCGAGGCGCTGGCCGAGGCGCAGCAGCTGGGCTACGCGGAGGCCGACCCCACGGCCGACGTCGAGGGCTACGACGCTGCGGCAAAGGCGGCCATCCTGGCCGGCCTGGCGTTCCACACCCGGGTCCCGCTGGCCGCCGTCCACCGGGAGGGCATCACCGGCGTCGGTGCCTCCGACGTGGCCACCGCCCGCGCCATGGGTCACGTGGTCAAGCTGCTGGCGATCTGTGAGCGGTCGGAGGACGGTCGCGGCGTCACCGTGCGGGTGCACCCGGCCATGGTGCCGCGGACCCACCCACTGGCCGGTGTCCGGGAGGCCTACAACGCCGTGTTCGTGGAGACCGAGGCGGCCGGGCAGCTGATGTTCTACGGCCGTGGGGCCGGGGGCGCGCCCACGGCCAGCGCGGTGCTCGGGGACATCGTCGCGGTCGGCCGCAACCGGCTCTCCGGCGGCCACGGCCCGCGGGCCAGCACCTACGCCGACCTCGAGGTGCGCCCCGTGGACAGGGCACGCACCCGCTACTACATCGCGCTGGACGTCGCCGACAAGACCGGTGTGCTGGCCACGGTCGCCCAGGCGTTCGCGCGGCACGACGTGTCGATCGAGACGCTGCGCCAGGACGGGCGCGGGGACGACGCCTCGTTGGTGGTGCTCACCCACAAGGGGAGCGAGGGCGCGCTCGCCGGCGTGGTCGAGGAGCTGCGGCAGCTGGACGTCGTCCGGGCGGTCGCTTCGGTGATGCGGGTGGAGGGCTGATGGCGATGGGGACCCGGACCCAGCTGTGGCGCGGGGTGATCGAGGAGTACCGCGACCGGCTGCCGGTCGACGAGGGCACTCCGGTCATCACCCTGCTCGAGGGTGGGACGCCGCTGGTCCCGGCCGCCGCGCTGAGCCAGCTGACCGGCTGCTCGGTGCACCTGAAGGTCGAGGGGGCCAACCCGACCGGATCGTTCAAGGACCGCGGCATGACCGTGGCGATCTCCAAGGCGGTCGAGGACGGGGCCCAGGCGGTCATCTGCGCCTCGACCGGCAACACCAGCGCGTCCGCGGCGGCCTATGCCGTGCGGGCCGGCGTGGTGTGCGCGGTCCTGGTCCCGCAGGGCAACATCGCGATGGGCAAGCTGTCCCAGGCGGTGGCGCACGGCGCGCGGATCCTCCAGGTGGACGGCAACTTCGACGCCTGCCTGACCCTGGCCCGCGACCTCGCCGACTCCTACCCGGTGGCGCTGGTCAACAGCGTGAACCCGGCCCGGATCGAGGGGCAGAAGACGGCCGCCTTTGAGGTCGTGGACGCGCTCGGCGACGCCCCGGACATCCACTGCCTGCCGGTCGGCAACGCCGGCAACATCACCGCCTATTGGCGCGGCTACACCGAGTACGCGGCCACCGGGCCGGCCGGCCGGCGGCCCCGGATGTGGGGGTTCCAGGCGGCGGGCGCGGCGCCGATCGTCCTCGGCGCACCGGTGGCCCAGCCGCAGACCATCGCCACGGCCATCCGGATTGGCAACCCCGCCTCCTGGGCGCAAGCCCTGGTGGCCCGGGACGAGTCCGGCGGCGTCATCGACTCCGTCACCGACGACCAGATCCTGGCGGCCCACAAGCTGCTGGCCGCGAGGGAGGGCGTCTTCGTAGAACCGGCGTCCGCAGCCGGCGTGGCCGGCCTGCTCCAGGCGCACGAGCGCGGGCTGCTCGACCCGGGGCAGACCGTGGTGTGCACCGTCACGGGGCACGGGCTGAAGGACCCGGACTGGGCGTTGTCCGGAGGCGCGCAGCCGCAGACGGTCCCGGTGGACGCTGCTGCCGCAGCCGTACTCCTCGACCTGGCCGGTTGATGCGCGGGGTCACCTTCCGCCGCGGACCGGTGCGGGTACGGGTCCCCGCGACCAGCGCCAACCTCGGGCCGGGCTTTGACGCCTGCGGGCTGGCGCTGGCGCTGTACGACGACGTCGTCGTGCAGGCTACCGACTCCGGGTTGCAGGTGGACGTCGACGGTGAGGGCGCCGCGGCTGTGCCGCGCACCGAGAAGCACCTGGTCGTGCAGGCCGTGCGGGCCGGGCTCACCGCACTGGGTGGCCAGCCCGACGGCCTTACGCTGAGCTGCACCAACCGGATCCCGCACGGGCGCGGACTGGGGTCCAGCGCCGCGGCCATCGTTGCCGGCCTGGTGGCGGCCAGGGCCATGGTCGTCGGCGGTCAGGAGCCGCTGGACGACGAGGCGCTGCTGCAGCTGGCCAACCGGATGGAGGGTCACCCAGACAACGTGGCCGCGTGTCTGCACGGCGCGTACACCGTGGCCTGGACGGGGGAGGACGCGGTGGCACACGCCCGCCGGCTGGACGTCGGGCCGGGACTGGTCCCGGTGGCCTTCGTGCCGCCCACCCAGGTCCGCACGTCGAAGGCCCGTCGGCTGCTGCCCAGCACCGTGCCGTTCGCCGACGCGGCCCTCGACGCCGGACGCGCCGCGCTGCTCACCGCGGCGATCACCGCGGACCCGGTCGACCTCGAGGTCCTGCTGGCCGCCACTGAGGACCGTCTGCACCAGCCCTACCGGGCCGCGGCCATGTCCCGTTCCGCCGCCCTCGTCGCGCGGCTGCGGGCCGACGGCGTCGCCGCGGTGATCTCCGGTGCGGGTCCCACCGTGCTTGCGCTGAGCGACCAGGCCGACGCGGCCCGGGTCGCGGGCCTGTCCGTGCGCGGATTCTCCGTGCGCGTCTTGGGAATCGACCGGCTGGGAGCACGGGTGCTGCGGATGCGTTCGGTGCCCCGATAGGTCACGACCCGGACACGCCGGGGGGTCCGGGAAGTATCTGTCCGCCGATGGTGTTAGTGTTCTTGATGCACCAGAAGCCCCACGGCCGGTGCTCGACGCCATTCATCTCCGCCTTGGTCGACGCCCCGCACGAGCGCGGACGATCCGAATGGTCTTCTCCTCGCGGAGCCCGCACGTCGATCCGGCGTAGCCCGGCGTCGGCACGGCCTCCAAGAAGCTCCACCGCACCATCCCATTCCGCTCCGCAAAGGACATGCACACGTGAGCGACACCATCACCAGCGACGTCGACGCCCGTCCGGCCGACCAGGCCAACGGCACCGAGTCGCACCCCGCGTCCGCATCGGACGCAACCGCCAACGGCACCACCAAGGCTCGCCGCCGCCCGGCCGGGATGTCCGGCATGGTGCTGTCCGAGCTGCAGGAGCTGGCCTCCTCGCTCGGCATCAGTGGCACCGGCCGGATGCGCAAGGGGCAGCTGATCGAGGCGATCACCGCGGCCCAGTCCGGCGGCTCCGCGCCCACCACGCCGGCGGCCGCGGCCCCGGCAGCGCGGACTGCTCCGCGGACGCAGCCCGAGGAGCGCACCGAGGTAGCCGCTCCGAGTGCGGCTGCCCCCGAGACGCCGTCCGAGGCACCCGCGAGCGCGCCCGCGAGCGCGCCCGCGGCACCGGCCGCCGAGGCGGCGCCCCAGGGCCGCGAGCGCGCGCCGCGCGGCGAGCGCCGGACCGAGCGCACGTCGTCCCAGCAGGGCGACCGCCAGCCGCAGGGGGACCGCCAGCCGCAGAGTGGCGCACCCGCCCAGCAGAGTGGCGCACCCGCCCAGCAGAACCGCTACGACGAGGACAGCGACGGCGACCGCGGCCGTCGTCGGCGCCGTGGCCGCAACCGGGACCGTCGGCCGCGCGAGCGCGAGCGCTTCGGGGTCGAGGCCGAGCCGGTCGTCGGTGAGGACGACGTCCTCGTGCCGGTTGCCGGGATCCTCGACATCCTGGACAACTACGCGTTCATCCGCACCACCGGATACCTGCCCGGCCCCAACGACGTGTACGTCTCGCTCGCCCAGGTGCGCCGGTACAACCTGCGCAAGGGCGACGCCGTCACCGGCGCGGTCAAGCAGCAGCGGGAGGGCGAGCGCCGGGAGAAGTTCAACGCGCTGGTCCGGCTGGACACCATCAACGGGGCCGACCCCGAGGAGTCCCGCAGCCGGGTCGACTTCAACAAGCTGACTCCGCTGTACCCGCAGGAGCGGCTGCGCCTGGAGAGCGACCCGGGCAACCTGACCACCCGGGTCATCGACCTGGTCGCGCCGATCGGCAAGGGCCAGCGTGGCCTGATCGTCTCGCCGCCCAAGGCCGGCAAGACGATGGTGCTGCAGTCGATCGCGAACGCGATCACCAAGAACAACCCCGAGGTGCACCTCATGGTCGTGCTCGTCGACGAGCGCCCCGAAGAGGTCACCGACATGCAGCGCACGGTCAAGGGCGAGGTCATCGCCTCGACCTTCGACCGTCCGGCCGAGGACCACACGACCGTCGCGGAGCTCGCCATCGAGCGGGCCAAGCGGCTGGTCGAGTTGGGGCACGACGTCGTGGTCCTGCTCGACTCGATGACCCGGCTCGGCCGGGCCTACAACCTGGCTGCTCCGGCGTCCGGCCGGATCCTCTCCGGCGGCGTCGACTCCAGCGCGCTGTACCCGCCCAAGCGCTTCTTCGGTGCCGCGCGCAACATCGAGCACGGCGGGTCGCTGACCGTCCTGGCCACCGCTCTGGTCGAGACCGGCTCGAAGATGGACGAGGTCATCTTCGAGGAGTTCAAGGGCACCGGGAACATGGAGCTCAAGCTCGACCGGCGACTCGCGGACAAGCGGATCTTCCCGGCGGTGGACGTCGACTCCTCCGGCACCCGCAAGGAGGAGCTGCTGCTCGCCCCTGAGGAGCTCAAGATCACCTGGGGGCTGCGCCGGGTGCTGCACGCACTGGACTCCCAGCAGGCGATCGAGCTGCTGCTCAACAAGCTGCGTGAGACGTCCAGCAACTACGAGTTCCTGCTGCAGGTGCAGAAGACCACGCACCAGGCCGGCAACGGGAGCTCGAAGGACTGAGCGGGAACACCGGCGCCTGCACCCGTGTTGGGGGGGAGGCGACCGGTGCTGGCACACTGGTCAACCGGTCCGGTTCACGTGCTCGCGGCAGCGCCGGCACGACCCGGATCCAGACGATGAGGAGAAACCCGTGAAGCCCGAGATCCACCCCACGTACGCCGAGACGACGGTGACCTGCACCTGCGGTAACACCTTCGTCACGCGGAGCACCGCCAAGAACGGTGTCATCCACGCGGACGTCTGCTCCGCGTGCCACCCGTTCTACACCGGCAAGCAGAAGCTGCTCGACGCCGGCGGCCGGGTGGCCCGGTTCGAGAAGCGGTTCGGCAAGAAGGCCGACGCCGCCTCCTAGCCTCCTCGACGGCGCCGTCCCGGAATCTGTCCGGGACGGCGCCGTCGTGTCGTTCCAGCCCGCGCCAGCCGCACCCTCCGGAGGAACCGTGTTCGAGCACGTGGCCGAGCTGGTCGCTGAGCACTACGACCTCGAGCGCCAGCTGGCCGACCCCGCCGTCCACACCGACCAGGCCGTCGCCCGGCGGCTCGGCCGCCGGTACGCACAGCTGGGTCCGGTGGTCGCCGCCTACCGTGACTGGGTGCGCACCGGCGGCGACCTGAGCGCCGCCCGCGAGCTGGCCAGCGAGGACCCGGCGTTCGCCGCGGAGGCCGAGATGTTGGCCGCCCGCCTGCACGAGCTGGCCGAGGAGCTCACCGTGCTCCTGGTGCCGCGCGACCCGGCCGAGGACCGCGACGTGATCCTCGAGATCAAGGCGGGGGAGGGCGGCGACGAGTCCGCGCTGTTCGTCGGTGACCTGCTGCGGATGTACCTGCGCTACGCGGAGCGGCGCGGCTGGAGCACCGAGGTCCTGGACGCGCAGGAGTCCGACCTGGGCGGCTACCGCGACGTCGCGGTCGCCGTGAAGGCCAAGGGCACCCCAGGACCGGGGGAGGCACCGTTCGCCCGGCTGCAGTACGAGGGCGGCGTGCACCGGGTGCAGCGGGTCCCGGTCACCGAGTCGCAGGGCCGCATCCACACGTCCGCGGCCGGCGTGCTCGTGCTGCCCGAGGCCGAGGAGGTGGACGTCGAGGTCAACGCGAACGACCTGCGCATCGACGTGTACCGCTCCTCCGGGCCGGGCGGGCAGAGCGTGAACACCACCGACTCAGCCGTCCGGATCACCCACCTGCCCACGGGCATCGTGGTCTCCTGCCAGAACGAGAAGTCCCAGCTGCAGAACAAGGAGCAGGCGCTGCGCATCCTGCGGGCCCGGCTGCTCGCCCACGCGCTCGAGCAGGCCAGCCAGGAGGCCTCGGACGTGCGCCGCAGCCAGGTGCGCACCGTGGACCGTTCGGAGCGGATCCGCACGTACAACTACCCGGAGAACCGGATCGCCGACCACCGGACCGGGTTCAAGGCCCACAACCTCGACCAGCTCCTGGACGGCGACCTTGATCCGGTGATCCAGTCGGCGGTGGACGCCGACCTGGCCGCGAAGCTGTCCGGCCAGGCGTGACCGGACTGCGCGCGGCGATCGCCGAGGCCGACCGGCGGCTGGCCGCCGCGGGCGTTCCCTCACCGCGCCACGACGCTGAGCAGCTCGCGGCCCACGTGCTCGGGGTGTCCCGGGTGGGGCTGCTCCAGCACGGCGAGATCGACGCCGAGGCCTACCAGCGGCTGGTCGCCCGGCGGGTTCGGCGCGAGCCGCTGCAGCACATCCTCGGCTGGGCCGCGTTCCGGCACGTCGAGCTGGCGGTGGGCCCGGGGGTCTTCGTACCCCGTCCCGAGACCGAGGTGGTCGCCGGCTGGGCGATCGACCGGGCCCGCGAGGTCGCCTCGACCGGCCGCCGTCCACTCGTCGTCGACCTGTGCACCGGGTCAGGGGCCATCGCCCTCTCGGTGGCCAGCGAGGTGCCCGAGGCCGTCGTGCACGCGGTGGAGCTCGCCCCGGCGGCGCTGGTCTGGGCCGGCCGGAACCTGGCCGGCAGCTCGGTCGTCCTGCACGAGGGCGACGCCGTGGTCGCGCTGCTCGAGCTGGACGGCTCCGTCGACGTCGTTGTCTCCAACCCGCCGTACATCCCCGACGACGGGTTGGTGCGCGACCCGGAGGTGCTCGAGCACGACCCGGCCGAGGCGCTGTGGGGCGGGGGACCGGACGGGCTGGACCTGATGCGCGGCATCGCCGCCGCGGCCGGCCGGCTGCTGCGCGACGGCGGCTGGCTGGTCGTGGAGCACGCGGACGCGCAGGGCGAGTCCGTGCCGGCTCTGGTCGCGGCCGGGGGAGGATGGGCCGACGTCATGGACCATCACGACCTGGCCGGTCGTGACCGGTTCTGCACCGCGAGGAGGATGGAACAGGTGAAGACCGCGTGACCAGCCGGTTCGATTGTGACGACCCCGCCGAGCGGGTCCGCGGCCTGGAACAAGCGGCGCAGGCGGCCCGCCGCGGTGAGCTGGTGGTGCTGCCCACCGACACCGTCTACGGCATCGGCGCGGACGCGTTCTCGCCCGGCGGCGTGGCCGCGCTGCTGGCCGCGAAGGGTCGCGGGCGGGACATGCCGGTGCCCGTGCTCGTCGGTTCCCCCCGGACCGTCGAGGGCCTGGCCACGGACATCACCGACGCCGGGCGGCGGCTGGTCGAGGCGTTCTGGCCGGGCGCGCTGACCATCGTGGTGAACCAGCAGCCCTCCCTTGCCTGGGACCTCGGCGACACCGACGGCACGGTGGCGCTGCGCATGCCGCTGCACCCGGTGGCCATCGAGCTGCTGGTCATGGTCGGACCGATGGCCGTGAGCAGCGCGAACCGCAGCGGCGAGCTGCCAGCCACCACCTGCGACGAGGCGGTCGACCAGCTCGGCGACTCAGTGCGCGTGTACCTCGACGGGGGCCCCGCCGGTGACCCGGTGCCGTCGTCGATCGTTGACCTCACCGGTCCGGTCCCACTGCTGCTCCGGTCCGGGGCGATCGACCTGGAGACGCTACGCACCGTCGTCCCCGACCTGCAGGTGGCGCCGTGACCGACGGGTCGGTCTTCCGTGTCCTGCACGTATGCACCGGCAACATCTGTCGCTCGCCGATGGCTCAGCAGATCATGCGGGCCGAGCTGGACCGCCACTTCGGCTCGGCGGGGGCAGCGGTCGAGGTGACCAGCGCGGGCACCTACGGCGGGCACGCGGGCCAGCCGATGCACGCCCCCGCGGCGGCCGTGCTGGCCGGGCTGGACTACCCGGTGGACGGCTTCCGGGCGACCTGGCTGCGCGAGCCGCTCGTCAACGCCGCCGACCTGGTGCTCGTGGCGACGGCCGACCACCGCCGGCAGGTCCTGCAGCTGCAGCCGCGTGCCCTGCGGCGCACCTTCACGCTCAAGGAGCTGGCCCGGCTGGCCAGCGGGCTGGACCCCCGGTCGCTGCCGCCCGCCGGTCTGGCCGAGAGGTTCGAGGTCCTGGTCGAGCTGGCCGAGGACCGCCGGGGGCTGGTGGCCGGCACCGGGCACTTCGACGACGACGTGGAGGACCCGTACGGCGGTCCGCCGGCGGCGTACCAGCAGGCCGCCGCGGAGATCCGGGCGGCGGTGCTGGCCGTTCTTGACCTGCTCTAGTCGGCGGTCCGGGCTGCTTCGCGTCGTAGACTCGGCCGCGCCGCCGATCCGTCAGGGAGAAGACCATGACCGAGGTGCCCTTCTGGGGTCCCGACTTTGCCGAGCTCGAGCAAGAGGACCCGGAGATCGCGGCTGTGCTGCTCTCCGAGCTGGACCGGCTGCGGAGTGGTCTGCAGCTGATCGCCAGCGAGAACTTCACCTCGCCCGCTGTGCTCGCCGCACTCGGCTCGACCCTGTCGAACAAGTACGCCGAGGGCTACCCAGGACGCCGCTACTACGGCGGCTGCAGCGAGGTCGACAAGGCCGAGACGATCGGCATCGAGCGGGCCAAGGAGCTGTTCGGCGCGGAGCACGCCAACCTGCAGCCGCACTCCGGGGCCAGCGCGAACCTGGCCGCCTACGGCGCGTTCGTCAAGCCGGGCGAGACGGTGCTGGCGATGAGCCTGCCGCACGGCGGCCACCTCACCCACGGCGCCAAGGTCTCCTTCTCCGGCAAGTGGTTCAACCCCGTCCACTACGGCGTCTCGCCGACCACCGAGGACATCGACTACGACCAGGTCCGTGACCTGGCCCTCGAGCACCGCCCGAGGATGATCATCTGTGGCGGCTCGGCGATCCCGCGGCTGATCGACTTCGCGGCGTTCCGGTCGGTGGCCGACGAGGTCGGCGCGATCCTCATGGTGGACGCCGCGCACTTCATCGGTCTGGTCGCCGGCCAGGCGATCCCGAGCCCGGTGCCGTACGCCGACGTCGTCACGTTCACCACCCACAAGGTGCTGCGCGGCCCGCGCGGCGGGATGCTCGTGTCCACGGCGGAGCACGCGGCCGCCCTGGACAAGGCGGTCTTCCCGATGATGCAGGGCGGCCCCCTCATGCACGCGGTCGCCGCCAAAGCGGTCGCGCTGAAGGAGGCCGCCACCCCGGCGTACCAGGCCTACACGCGCCAGGTGATCGCCAACTCCCAGGCGCTCACCGCGGGCCTGGCCGAGGAGGGCATGCGTCCGGTGACCGGCGGGACCGACACCCACCTGTCGCTCATCGACCTGCAGGGCCTCGGGGTGACCGGTGCCGACGCCGAGACGCGCTGCGACACCGCCGGCATCGTGCTGAACAAGAACGCCATCCCGTTCGACCCGCAGCCGCCGAGCGTCGCCTCGGGCATCCGGGTGGGCACGCCGTCGGTGACCACGCAGGGCATGACCGAGACCGACATGAAGGAGATCGCCGGTCTGATCGGCCGGGCCGTGCGTGACTCCGACGGCTCGGCCGCGGCCGAGATCCGCGAGGTGGTGGGGACCCTCGTCTCCCGCCACCGGGCCTACCCCCGCGGGTAGCAGGCACGCGGGGTGCGCGAGTACCTGCTCACCACGTTCGTCGCGGCCGCGGTCACCTACCTGGTGGCCGGGCCGGTCCGGGCGGTTGCCGTCCGGTTCGGGGTGGTCGCCGAGGTGCGGGACCGGGACGTCCACGACGTGCCGATCCCACGCCTCGGCGGGGTGGCCATGCTGGTCGGCCTGGCCGCGGCCCTGCTGGTCGCGAGCAAGATGCCCCTGCTGCGCAGCGTGTTCGCGACCGGGGACGAGCCCAAGGGCGTGCTGCTCGCCTCGGTGGTGATCTGCCTGGTCGGCGTGGTGGACGACGTCTGGGGGCTGGACGCCATCACCAAGCTGGCCGGCCAGTCCCTGGCGGCCGGGCTCATGGCGTTGCAGGGCGTCCAGCTGCTGTGGCTGCCAGGGCCGGGGCAGACCATCGCGCTCGGGCCCGCCGAGGGCACCCTGATCACCGTCCTGGTCGTCGTGGTCACGGTCAACGCGGTGAACTTCGTCGACGGCCTCGACGGTCTGGCCGCCGGCATCGTGGGGATCAGCGCGAGCGCGTTCTTCCTGTTCTCCTACCTGCTCTCGGTGCAGAACGCGATCGAGCGCGCGCTCACCCCCTCGCTCATCTCGGCGGTGCTCGCCGGGGTCTGCGCCGGGTTCCTCGTGCACAACTTCAACCCGGCCCGCATCTTCATGGGCGACTCCGGCTCGATGGTCATCGGCCTGCTGCTCGCCGCGTCGTCGATCACGCTCACCGGGCGGCTGGACCCGGCGTCCTACTCGGGTCTGAACCTGTTCCCCACGCTGCTGCCGCTGCTGCTGCCGTTCGCCGTCCTGGCGGTGCCGTTCCTGGACTTGGTGCTCGCCGTGGTGCGGCGGACCAGGGCCCGCCGCTCGCCGTTCTCCGCCGACAAGCAGCACCTGCACCACCGGCTGCTGGAGATCGGCCACTCGCACCGCCGGGCGGTCCTGATCATGTACGGGTGGACCGCGCTGCTGGCCTACCTGGCCGTGGGGCTGGCCTTCCTGCCGACCTGGCTGGCGCTGGTCCTGGCCGCGGTCGCGTTCGCCACGCTCGTGATCGTCGTCCGTGGTCCGCGGCGGGCCGCCCGGGCTGCGGCGGGGCGGGCCGGCCGCGGATAGCGGTAGCCTCGTAGACCATGCACGAGCACGATGCCTCGATCCTGCGCGCCGCCCTGATCCCGACCGTGCTGGTCGGGGTCCTCGCCGTCGTTGTCGCGGCGTTCGTCGGCGGGGGCAAGGCGGCGCTGGGCGCCGCCCTCGGCGTGCTTGTGGTCGTGGTGTTCTTCACGGTAGGCCTGGTCGTGGTCGGGCGGGCCTCACGGGTCTCGGCATACGCGGCCATGAACGCCGCGATCCTGACCTACCTGGTCAAGATCGGGGTGCTTTTCGCGCTGATCGTCGCGTTCAAGGACACCACGATCTTCGACACCAAGGCGTTCGGCCTGACCATCGTGGTCTGCACGCTGGTCTGGACCGGGTTCGAGGTCCGCGGGTTCACCAGGCTGCAGATCCTCTACGTCGATCCGAAGGACGCCGACCGGCACTAGCCGAGCCGGCCGGCGCCAGGGGCTGTCCAGGCGGGGTCCCGATTTCCGGCGGTCACCTGGCCGCTGATAGGGTCTGCACCGATGGAAGGGGAGCGCCAGGACGCCCCGCGGACGAGTTCCTCGACCGCGAACGCTGCCTGGTCGATCGTCAGCTATCTGCTCTCAGGCATCCTCGTCTGGGGCGGTGTGGGGTGGTTGATCGACCGGTGGCGCGGGGGTGGCCCGGTCTTCTTTCCCATTGGCGTCCTCGTGGGCGTCACCGCAGCCCTATATCTCGTGTTCGTCCGCATCCACAGCACGGACGGTCAATGACGACCGCCACCCGGAGGTACTCCGCGTGATCAGCGCCGCCGCCGTCGCCCTCTCCGAGGGGGGCTGCCACCTCGGGTCCGGATGCGGGTTCCCGGCCCCGAACGCGGGGATCTTCCAGTTCGATCCCTACGCGTCGTTCACCCTGTTCGGGATCACCTTCGACATCACCAAGTCGTCGCTGCTGGTGATCCTCGGGGCGGCATTGGTCATCGTGTTCTTCCTGGTGGCCTTCGGGCGGCCACGGCTGGTGCCGCGCCCCGTGCAGAACGTCGGTGAGATGGGCTACCTGTTCATCCGGGACCAGATCGCCCGCGACGTGATCGGCAAGGAGGGGGACAAGTTCGTCCCGTTCCTGGGGTCGCTGTTCTTCTTCGTCTGGATCATGAACATCTTCGGGATCATCCCGCTGGCGCAGTTCCCGCCGATGTCCCGGTTCGCGTTCCCCGTGACCCTCGCGGTGATGGTCTGGGTGCTCTACATGTACCTCGGTCTGAAGCACCAAGGGCCCATCAAGTTCTTCACGAACATGATGTTCCCGCCCGGGATCCCCAAGGCGATCTATGTGATCCTCGCGCCGATCGAGCTGATTTCGAACGTCCTGGTCCGGCCGTTCACGCTGGCCGTCCGACTGTTCGCCAACATGTTCGCGGGGCACCTGCTGCTCACGGTGTTCACCTTGGGCGCCTGGTACCTGCTGTCGCCGTCGCTGATGGGGGCGATCGGCTCGGCGACGTCGTTCCTCGTGACGGTCATCCTCACCGCGTTCGAGTTGCTGATCCAGGCCCTGCAGGCGTTCATCTTCACCCTGCTCACCGCCGTCTACATCTCCGGTTCGCTGCACGCCGAGCACTGACGCGCAGCATCGCTTCACCCCGCCCCCCGTCGGAACAGCCGGCGTGGACGACACGAAGGACACGCAATGATCAACCTCCTCGCCGCGGTCAGCGGCTCGATCGGCTCGATCGGGTACGGCCTCGCGGCCATCGGCCCCGGCATCGGCATCGGCATCATCTTCGGCCAGGGCGTCCAGGCGATCGCCCGGCAGCCCGAGGCCTACGGCGTGATCCGGCAGAACATGCTGCTCGGCTTCGCGCTGGCCGAGGCGCTGGCCCTGATCGGCTTCGTGGTCCCGTTCGTCTACGGCACCTGACCGAGGCCGCAGCCATCACCACGAAGGGCGGAGCCACGTGATCCACCTCGCGAGCGAAGCGACCACCCCCAACGTCCTGCGGTTGCCGTTGGACGAGCTCATCATCGGCACCGTCGCCTTCTTCATCGTGTTCTTCGTGCTGGCCAAGTTCGCCTTCCCGAACATCAAGAAGACCCTCGCCGAGCGGGTCGACAAGATCGAGGGTGGCATGGCCCGGGCCGACCACGCCCAGGCCGAGGCGAACGCGCTGCTCGAGCAGTACCGGCAGCAGCTCGCGCAGGCCCGCAACGAGGCGGCCGAGATCCGGGCGCAGGCGCAGGCCGACCGGCAGACCATCGTCGAGCAGGCGCGGGTCGAGGCGACGGCGGCCGCCGAGCAGGTCACTGCTCGGGCGCAGGCGCAGCTGGCGGCCGACCAGCAGCAGATGCGCACGGACCTCATCCGCGAGGTCGGGTCGCTATCGGTGAACCTCGCGGGCAAGATCGTCGGCGAGTCGCTGACCGACGACGCTCGGGTCAGCGCGACGGTGGACCGGTTCATCGCCGACCTCGAGCAGCTGTCCACCTCCACGGTGGAGCAGGTCTGATGCTCGGGGCCAGCCGACGTTCCCTCGACGAGGCCCGCGGGGCGCTGACCGCACGCTCGCAGGCCGATGGCACCGCGGGCTACCCCGAGCTGGCCACCGAGCTGTTCTCGGTGGCCCGGCTGCTCGACGACAACCTCGAGCTGCGCCGGTTGCTGTCCGACAGCGGCACTGACCTCGACCGGCGCACCGCCCTGGTCAAGGAGCTGTTCACCGGGAAGCTGACGGAGCGCGCCGTCGAGGTCGTCGTGGACGTCGTCGGGCGGCGCTGGTCGGAGGCCAACGACCTCGCCGACGCCGCTGAGGCGCTCGGCGCCCAGGCGCTGTTCCTAGCAGCGGAGGCGGACGGCAGCCTCGACACCGTCGAGGACGAGCTGTACCGCCTGTCGCGGGTCGCCCAGGGCAGCGTGGAGCTGCGGAACACGATGTCCGACCGCTGGCTGCCGGCCGAGCGCAAGGTCGCGCTCGTACGCGACCTGCTCGGCGGGCGGACGACCACGGCCACCCAGGTCGCCGTGGAGCAGGTGGTGGCCAGCCCCCGTGGCCGCCGGCTCGAGGACGCCCTGACCGAGCTGGCCCGGCTGGCCTCCGACCGTCACGGCGAGGTCATGGCCGAGGTGCACGTGGCCACCCCGATGACCGGCGACCAGCCGACCCGGCTGGCGGCCGCGCTGACCCGGATCTACGGCCGATCGGTCCGCATCGCCCAGATCGTCGAGCCCGACCTGGTCGGCGGGGTGAAGGTCGTCGTCGGTGGCGAGGTCATCGACGGCAGCGTCGCCCGCAGGCTCGAACAGGCCCGGCAGCAGCTGGCCTGATGACCACCCGATGACCGCGCAGCAGCAGGCTTCGAACCCCAGCCCGAATCTGACCCACCGCCCCTCAGCCTTGGGGGCGCCGAGCAAGAGAGCAGGGAAGCAATGGCCGAGCTGACGATCCGTCCGGACGAGATCCGGGCCGCGATCGAGCGGAACGTCGAGGCGTACGCGCCCGAGACCGCTCGCGAGGAGGTCGGGCGGGTCATGGAGACCGGCGACGGCATCGCCCGCGTCGAGGGCCTGCACTCGGCCATGACGAACGAGCTGCTGGAGTTCGAGGGTGGCCTGCTCGGCCTGGCCCTGAACCTCGACATCCGCGAGATCGGCGTCGTGCTGCTCGGCGACGGGTCGAAGATCGAGGAAGGGCAGCCGGTCCGCCGGACCGGCGAGATCCTCTCGGTCCCGGTCGGCGACGGCTACCTCGGCCGGGTCGTCGACCCGCTGGGGAACCCGATCGACGGCAAGGGCGAGATCGTCGCCGAGACCCGCCGGGCCCTGGAGCTGCAGGCGCCGTCCGTCGTGCAGCGGCAGCCGGTGAAGGAGCCGATGCAGACCGGCATCAAGGCGATCGACGCGATGACCGCGATCGGCCGTGGTCAGCGGCAGCTGATCATCGGCGACCGGCAGACCGGCAAGACCGCGGTCGCGATCGACACGATCATCAACCAGCGGGGCAACTGGGCCTCCGGTGACCCGACCCGCCAGGTCAAGTGCATCTACGTGGCCATCGGGCAGAAGGGGTCCACCATCGCGGCGGTCCGCGGCGCGCTCGAAGACGCCGGTGCGATGGACTACACCACCATCGTTGCGGCCCCGGCGTCCGACCCGGCCGGCTTCAAGTACCTGGCCCCGTACACGGGTTCCGCCATCGGCCAGCACTGGATGTACCAGGGCCAGCACGTCCTGATCATCTTCGACGACCTGTCCAAGCAGGCCGAGGCCTACCGCGCGGTGTCGCTGCTGCTGCGCCGTCCGCCGGGCCGCGAGGCCTACCCCGGTGACGTCTTCTACCTGCACTCGCGCCTGCTCGAGCGCTGCGCCAAGCTGTCCGACGAGCTCGGTGCCGGCTCGATGACCGGCCTGCCGATCATCGAGACGAAGGCCAACGACGTGTCGGCGTACATCCCGACCAACGTCATCTCGATCACCGACGGCCAGTGCTTCCTCGAGTCGGACCTGTTCAACTCCGGTGTCCGGCCGGCGATCAACGTCGGCATCTCGGTCTCCCGGGTCGGTGGCTCGGCGCAGGTCAAGGCCATGCGGAAGGTGGCCGGCCGACTGCGCCTGGAACTCGCCCAGTACCGCGAGCTAGAGGCGTTCTCGGCGTTCGGCTCCGACCTGGACGCCGCGTCGAAGGCGCAGCTGGAGCGAGGTGCTCGTCTGGTCGAGCTGCTCAAGCAGCCCCAGTACACGCCGTTCCCGATGGAGCAGGAGGTCGTCTCGGTGTGGGCCGGCACGACCGGCAAGCTGGACGAGGTGCCGGTCGAGGACATCCGCCGCTTCGAGTCGGAGTTCCTCGAGTTCCTCGGCCGTGACGGCGCCGGAGTGCTGGCGACGATCGCGTCGTCCAAGGACATCTCCGACGAGACGGTCGGTCTGCTCGAGAGGGGCGTGACGACGTTCAAGGCGCAGTTCACGACCAGCTCGGGCGAGCTGCTGGTCAAGGACGAGCCGGTCGCGGCCCTGACGGAGGAGGACGTCGACCACGAGAAGATCACCCGTCGCGTCCGCCAGGCCTGATGGCGGGTCCAGCGAAGGAAGGGGCCTGATCGCATGGGAGCCCAGCTGCGGGTCTACCGCCGCCGGATCCGCTCGGTGCAGTCGACGAAGAAGATCACCAAGGCGATGGAGCTCATCGCCGCGTCGCGGATCGTCAAGTCGCAGCAGCGGCTGGACGCCGCTCGGCCGTACACCCAGGAGCTCGTGCGGGCCATCACGGCCGCCGTCTCGCACGCCGCGATGGTGGGCAACCACCCGTTGACCGCGCAGGCGCGGCTGCAGCAGCGGGCCGCCATCCTGGTGATCAGCTCCGACCGCGGGCTGGCCGGCGCCTACGCGTCCAACGCCATCAAGGAGGGCGAGGCGCTCACCAACCTGCTGCGGGCCGAGGGCAAGGATGTCGTGCCTTTCCTCGTGGGGCGCAAGGCAGTCAGCTTCTACCGGTTCCGCAACCGCGAGGTTCGCCAGTCGTGGACCGGGTTCACCGAGGCGCCGCAGTACCACCACGCGCAGGAGATCGCCGCTGCGCTGCTTGAGCTGTTCCTGCTGCGCACCGAGGACGGCGGCGCCGACGAGATCCACATCGTGGGCACCCAGTTCGTCAACACCGTCGTGCAGCGGACGTCGGCGAACCGGGTGCTCCCGCTGGAGGTCGTCGAGGAGGTCGTGCCCCTCGGTGTCCCCGACGCGGACGCCGATCCGCACCTGCCGGGCCGCCAGGAGCGCGAGATCTTCCCGCTGTACGACTTCGAGCCGTCGGCCGACGCCGTGCTGGACGCGCTGCTGCCCCGGTACGTGGCGAACGTCATCTACACCACGCTGCTGAACAGCGCGGCGTCGGAGCACGCAGCCCGTCGGCGGGCCATGAAGTCCGCCACGGACAACGCCGAAGAGCTCATCCGGTCGCTGACCCGCCAGGCCAACCAGGCCCGGCAGTCGGAGATCACCCAGGAGATCAGTGAGATCGTCGGTGGCGCGGACGCGCTCGCCGCAGCCGCAGCAGGGAGTGAGTGAGACCATGACCGCCACGACTGACGCCCCGAGCACAGCGCAGGCCGCCCCCGGGGTCGGCCGGGTCGCCCGGGTCACCGGCCCCGTCGTCGACGTCGAGTTCCCCGCCGAGTCGATGCCAGAGCTGTTCAACGCTCTGCACGTCGACATCGCGCTGGGCTCCGTGCATGTCGAGGGGGAGACCGTCCACACCCTCACCCTCGAGGTGGCTCAGCACATCGGCGACAACATGGTGCGCGCCATCTCGATGCAGCCCACCGACGGCCTGGTCCGGGGCACGCCGGTGCACGACACCGGCGGCCCGATCACAGTGCCGGTCGGTGACGTGACCAAGGGCCACGTGTGGAACACGCTGGGCAAGCCGCTGGACGTGCCCGAGTCGTCCCTGGAGATCACCGAGCGGTGGGGGATCCACCGCCAGGCGCCGGCGTTCGACCAGCTGGAGAGCAAGACCGAGGTCTTCGCCACCGGCATCAAGGTCATCGACCTGCTGACGCCCTACGTCAAGGGCGGCAAGATCGGCCTGTTCGGGGGCGCCGGCGTGGGCAAGACCGTGCTTATCCAGGAGATGATCTACCGGGTGGCCGAGGAGTTCGGCGGCGTCTCGGTGTTCGCGGGTGTCGGTGAGCGGACCCGTGAGGGCAACGACCTGTTCCTGGAGATGTCGGAGTCTGGCGTCCTGGAGAAGACCGCGCTGGTGTTCGGCCAGATGGACGAGCCGCCGGGCACCCGGCTGCGGGTCGCGCTGTCCGCGCTGACGATGGCGGAGTACTTCCGCGACGTCCAGAAGCAGGACGTGCTGCTGTTCATCGACAACATCTTCCGGTTCACCCAGGCCGGCTCGGAGGTGTCCACCCTGCTCGGCCGGATGCCGTCCGCGGTGGGCTACCAGCCGACGCTGGCCGACGAGATGGGTCAGCTGCAGGAGCGGATCACCTCAACCCGCGGCCACTCGATCACCTCACTTCAGGCGATCTACGTGCCGGCGGACGACCTGACCGACCCGGCGCCGGCGACGACCTTCGCGCACCTGGATGCCACCACGGTGCTCTCCCGGCCGATCTCGGAGAAGGGCATCTACCCGGCGGTCGACCCGCTGGACTCGAACTCGCGGATCCTCGACCCGCGGTACGTCGGTGAGGAGCACTACGCGGTGGCCGCGCGGGTCAAGGAGATCCTGCAGCGGTACAAGGACCTGCAGGACATCATCGCGATCCTAGGCATCGACGAGCTCGGCGAGGAGGACAAGGTTCTGGTCAACCGGGCCCGCCGGATCGAGCGGTTCCTGTCGCAGAACATGTTCGTGGCGGAGGCCTTCACCGGCCAGCCGGGCGTGTTCGTGCCGATCGAGGAGACCGTCGCCTCCTTCAAGGCGCTGGCCAGCGGCGAGTACGACCACCTGCCCGAGCAGGCGTTTTTCATGTGCGGTGGTATCGAGGACGTCGAGGCGAACGCGAAGAAGCTGGCCGGCTGACATGGCCGAGCTCAACGTCAAGATCGTCGCGGCGGACCGGCAGATCTGGCAGGGGCCGGCCTTGATGGTCGTGGTGAAGACGGTCGAGGGCGAGATCGGGATCATGCCCGGCCACGAGCCGGTGCTGGCCCTGCTCGTCGACGGCGTCGTCCGGGTCCACCTGCCCGGGGGCGAGCGGCAGATCGCCGCCGTCCACCAGGGATTCTTCTCGGTGGACTCCGACAACGTGGCGATCCTGGCCGAGACTGCCGAGCTCGCCTCCGAGATCGACGTCAAGCGGGCCGAGGCGGCGCTGGAGCGGGCGAAGGCCGCGGGGGAGCCCGACGAGGCGGCGGTGCAGCGGGCCGAGGTCCGGCTGCGCGCTGCCGCCCACCCCGTCCCGCACAGCTGATCCCCCCCGGCCCCGCATGACGGGACCCTCATACGGAGGGTCGGCATGCGGGAGGGTCAGCGGGTGGCGCCAGGGAGCCAGAGCACGTCGCCGTCGCCTCCTGCCGCCGGGGTGTTGGCCACCCGGGACAGGATGAACAGCAGGTCCGAGAGCCGGTTGAGGTAGCGCGCGGTCAGCGGGTTCATGGTGTCCGCGTACGTCTCCAGTGCCGTCCAGGTCGAACGTTCGGCGCGGCGGACCACCGTGCGCGCGACGTGCAGCAGCGCTGTCCCCGGCGTGCCGCCCGGCAGCACGAACGAGCGCAGGTGGGGCAGGTCCTCGTTGAAGGTGTCGCAGGCCAGCTCGAGCCGGTCCACGTACTCCGGCTCGACCCGCAGGGGCGGGAACTGCGGGTCGGGCACGACGGGCGTGCACAGGTCGGCGCCCACGTCGAACAGTTCGTTCTGGATCCGCACTAGCAGCGCGCTGACCGCGTCGGGCAGCCCGCCCAGGGCCAGCGCCACCCCGATGGCGGCGTTCGCCTCGTCCACGTCGGCGTAGGCCACCAGCCGGGGGTCAGTCTTCGATGTGCGGCTCATGTCGCCGAGTGCGGTGCTGCCGTCATCACCGGTGCGGGTGTAGATGCGCGTGAGGTTGACCACGCCACGAGCCTAAGCCTCCGCCGGAGCCGGCCGTCCTACGCTGGCCAGGTGGAGCGGTTGCGGGTCGAGGGCGGAGTGCGGCTCGCGGGCGAGATCAGGGTCGGCGGGGCCAAGAACAGCGTGCTCAAGCTGATGGCTGCGACCCTGCTGGCGCAGGGCACCTCGACCCTGCACGAGGTGCCCGACATCCTCGACGTCGAGATCATGGCCGAGCTGCTGCGCCGGCTCGGCTGCACCGTCACCCACGACCGGGCCGCCGCGACCGTGTTCATCGACGTCCCGGAGCGGCTGGGGCACCAGGCCGACTACGACCTGGTCCGCCGGATGCGGGCCTCCATCTGCGTCCTCGGGCCGCTGGTGGCCCGCTGCGGGCAGGCGGACGTCGCTCGCCCCGGGGGGGACGCCATCGGGGTCCGGCCGCTGGACCTGCACGTGGACGGGCTGGTGCGGCTCGGGGCGACCGTGGAGACCGAGCACGGCTACATCGTGGCCAAGGCGCCGGCCGGGCTGGTCGGGGCGCCGATCTGGCTGGACTTCCCCAGCGTCGGCGCCACCGAGAACCTGCTCATGGCCGCGGTCCTGGCCACGGGTACCACAGTGATCGACAACGCGGCCCGCGAGCCGGAGATCGTCGACCTGTGCCACCTGCTCACGGCCATGGGGGCGCGCATCGGTGGAGCGGGCAGCTCCACCCTGGAGGTGGAGGGCGTGCCAGCGCTGCACCCCGCCGAGCACACCTCCGTGCCGGACCGCATCGTGGTCGGCACCTGGCTGATCGCGGCAGTGATGACCCGCGGGGACGTCACGGTCCGCAACGCCCGCCCCGAGCACCTGGAGATGGTGCTCGACAAGCTAGCCGGCACCGGCGCGCAGATCGACCGGCTGGACGACGGGGTGCGGGTGGCCTGCGAGCGGCGTCCCAGCGCCGTGGACGTCGTCACCCTGCCGTACCCCGGGTTCCCGACCGACCTGCAGCCGATGCTGCTGGCGCTGAACGCGGTCGCGGACGGCTCCGCCATGGTCACCGAGAACGTCTACGAGGCGCGGTTCGTGTTCGTGGACGAGCTGCAGCGGTTGGGCGCCGACATCCGCACCGACGGCCACCACGCCGTGGTCCGGGGCAGGGAGCGGCTGTCCGGTGCGCCGGTGCGGGCGACCGACATCCGGGCCGCGGCCGGGCTGGTCCTCGCCGGGCTGGTGGCCGACGGTGTGACGACGGTGAGCGAGGTGCACCACCTGGACCGCGGCTACCCCGACTTCGACGCCCAGCTGCGCACCCTGGGCGCCACCGTGGCCCGCGAGCCTGACCCGTTCGCTGCCGGAGGCTGACCAGCGTCTACGGACGGCGACGAACCCCGAGTCGCGCCCGCTGGTCGTCGGAGAGCGGCTTCACGGCCTCGCGCAGGGTCACGCCGGAGGCCAGGGACACTCGCGGCTCCAGCCACGCCACGACCTCGTCGGGCCGGGTCCGTGCCGTCTCCCGCAGCACCCAGCCGATGGCCTTGCGAATGAAGAACTCCTTCTCGCCGAGCATCGCGTCAGCGTGCCGAGCGAACCGGGCGAAGTCCCCACCGTCGCGCAGCAGCTTGAGCTCGGCGAGCAGTGAGGCCCGACGCACCCAGAAGTCGTCGTCGGCCGCCCATCGGTCCAGCGTCGCGCCGACGACGGCGTCGTCCGGTGCCGCCAGAACGATCCGGCCGGCGACGTCGGCAGCCAACCCGTCGACCAAGGCCCAGGTCCTCGACTCCCGCACCAGGCGTTCGACCAGACCCAGGTCGGCCGGGGAGAGGCGACCGGCGAACTGGTCGAGCACCTCCACCGCCAGCATCCGACGTTCGTGCACGGGTGCCGACCACAGCGCCTCGACCAGCCGGACGACGTCGTCATGCTCCAGATCCGGGCGGCTGCGATGCAGCCGGACGGCCACCGCCCGGATCGCGGGCACCGATGTGCCAAAGTGCTCGAGCGAGCTCTTCAGGTAGGCTTGCTCATGATCGGCACGTTCCTTCGTCCCGGCCGCACGAAGCTGCTCCTCCATCGCGGGTACGAGCGCAAGCACGTCGGCGAAGGCGATTGGCTCGCTCACTGGGGAGTCCTCTCGATCGGGCACTCGACCGCACGCCAAACATGGTCAACCGACCGGAGCTCAGGGGGGTGGCGGCTTCAACAGCTCGCGGGCGCGCTCTTCGTCCCCGGCGAAGACCAGCACCCGATGGCCGGACCGGGTCGTGGCGAGCGTCGCGCGCAGGCCGGCCCGCTCGAGGGTGCGCCGCTGCCGCTCCCCCTCGGGGTAGTCGACCGGGGCGGCCACCGGGACCAGCAGCCCGTAGTCCGAGGGGTCACCCGGTCGCACCGGCCGCTCGACCAGCGAGCCACCGTGCCCGAACGCCCAGCGCAGCAGCAGCATGAGCAGGCCCAGCCCGCCGAACGCCAGCAACGGCCCGAAGGCGTAGGTGTAGGCGCCCCAGCTGGCCACTCCACCAGTGTGGACCGCCCAGCTGCCCCCGGCACCCCCAGCGCTAGGGTCGCCGAAGGGACAACGGTGCGCCAGCCGAGAGATCAGGAGCCGTTCACGTCGACCGTCGCAGTCATCGGGGCCGGGCTCATGGGTTCGGGTGTCGCCCAGGTGGCCGCTCAGGCCGGTCACGAGGTCCGGCTGCGCGATGTCGGGAAGGAGCAGCTGGACCGGGGCGTCCGGTCGATCACCGAGTCGGTGGACCGGTTCGTCGCGAAGGGCAAGCTCTCCCGCGAGGACGCGGACGCGGCACTGGCGCGGATCACGGTGACCACCGACCTGGAGGAGGCCGCCGCGAGCGCCGACATCGTGGTCGAGGCGGTGTTCGAGCACATCGACGTCAAGCACGAGGTGTTCGCCGTCCTCGACGAGGTCTGTCGGCCCGATGCGGTGCTGGCCACGAACACCTCGGCCATCCCGATCACCTCCGTGGCGGCGGTGACCCGGCGCCCCGAGTCGGTCATCGGGACCCACTTCTTCTCTCCGGTGCCGATGATGCGCCTGGTCGAGCTGGTCCGCGGGTACAAGACCTCCGACGAGACACTGGCCACGGCCAGGGCGTTCGCCGAGTCCGTCGGCAAGACCTGCGTGGTGGTCAACCGCGACAAGGCGTTGGCCATGGAGGCGGCCCGGCTGGTGGAGTCCGGTGTGATCAGCGCCGAGGACCTCGATGTGGCCTGCCGGCTCGGTTTCGGCCACGCCATGGGGCCGCTGGAGACCTCCGACCTGACCGGGGTCGACATCATGGTCTACGCCGCGCGCAACATCTACGGCGAGACCCAGGACAGCAAGTTCCTCCCACCGGAGTCGATGCTGCGGATGGTCGCCGCGGGTGATCTCGGCCGCAAGACCGGGCGGGGCTTCTACCGGTACGGCGGCTGAGCGGCGCGCGCGCCCTGCGTGTCGCGCCCCCCGAGGCCTGAGCAGCCCCTAGCCTGTCGGCACCATCGTCGGTGGCGGTCCCTTCCCCTCCCGGCAACCCGCTGGCTCGCGGGTTGCTCGGCGTGTGGCCGCCCCGGAGGGAGAGGCCATGCGGGACGTAGGTGCGGGTTCGTCGCCGAGCGTCGATCTCCGGCTGCCCACGCGGCTGGACGTGTCGACCGTGGCGTCGGTCCGAGACGCGCTGGGCTGTGTCCTGGCGGCCAGCCCCACGGGTGACGTCGTGGCCGACGTCTCCCTGGTCGAGGTCGTGGACGCCGTCGGGCTCGGGCTGCTGGTCACCACGCATCGCACCTGCGCCCGGCTGGGCGGACGGCTCGTCCTCGTCGACCCCCAGCCGCGGCTGCTGCGGCTGCTGGCGGTCACCCGGCTGCACAGGGTGCTCTACCTCGACCGGGAGGCCGCCGCCCGCGGGGCGGCCACCGCCTGACCCGACGCCGGTTACCGCTCAGTAGGCTCGTCTGGTGGGACGACACGTGAGGGGTGCTCGCCATGAGCGGTGACCGGGACCGGCCGTGGGTGATGCGGACGTACGCGGGGCACTCCTCGCCGGCGGCGTCCAACGCGCTGTACCGGCGCAACCTGGCCAAGGGGCAGACCGGGCTGTCGGTGGCCTTCGACCTGCCCACCCAGACCGGCTACGACCCGGACGACGCGCTGGCCCGTGGCGAGGTCGGCAAGGTCGGCGTCCCGGTCAGCCACCTCGGCGACCTGCGCGGGCTGTTCGGCGGCATCCCGCTGGGCGAGATGAACACGTCGATGACCATCAACGCGACCGCCATGTGGCTGCTCGCGCTGTACCAGGTCACCGCCGAGGAGCAGGGCGTCGACCCCGCCGTGCTGCAGGGCACCACCCAGAACGACATCATCAAGGAGTACCTGTCGCGGGGCACCTACGTGTTCCCGCCCGCTCCCTCGATGCGGCTGACCACGGACCTCATCGCGTACACGGTCAACCACCTGCCCAAGTGGAACCCGATCAACATCTGCAGCTACCACCTGCAGGAGGCCGGTGCCACGACGGTCCAGGAGATCGCCTACGCGCTGTCGACCGCGACCGCGGTGCTGGACGCCGTCCGCGACTCCGGTCAGGTCCCGCCCGAGCGGTTCGGCCAGGTGGTCGAGCGGATCTCGTTCTTCGTCAACGCCGGGGTGCGGTTCGTCGAGGAGCTGTGCAAGATGCGCGCCTTCGTGGTGCTGTGGGACGAGCTGACCCAGGAGCGCTACGGGGTCACCGACGCGAAGCAGCGGCGGTTCCGGTACGGCGTCCAGGTGAACTCACTCGGCCTGACCGAGGCGCAGCCGGAGAACAACGTGCAGCGGATCGTGCTGGAGATGCTCGGGGTCACGCTGAGCAAGGACGCCAGGGCGCGGGCGATCCAGCTGCCGGCCTGGAACGAGGCGCTGGGCCTGCCCCGTCCGTGGGACCAGCAGTGGTCGCTGCGCATGCAGCAGGTGCTGGCCTACGAGTCGGACCTGCTGGAGTACGACGACCTGTTCGCCGGCTCGCACGTCGTGGGGACCAAGACCGCGGAGCTGGTGGTCGCCGCCCGGGCCGAGATGGCCACGGTGGAGCAGATGGGCGGCGCGGTGGTCGCCATCGACAGCGGCTACATGAAGCACGGGCTGGTCGCGGCGCACGCCGCCCGGAGGGCCCGCATCGAGTCCGGGCAGGACGTCGTCGTCGGGGTCAACCAGTTCACCTCGACCGAGCCCAACCCGCTCACGGCGGACCTGCAGGCCGCGATCCAGACCGTCGACCCGGCGGTCGAGCAGCACGCGGTCGACGCGGTGCGGGCCTGGCGGGCGGCGCGGGACGCCGACGAGGTGGCGGCCGCGCTGGCCGAGCTGGGCACCGTCGCGGCGGGCACCGAGAACCTGATGGCGGCGACCCTGCGCTGTGCCAGGGCGGGCGTCACCACGGGGGAGTGGGCCGGCGCGCTGCGCTCGGTCTTCGGGGAGTACCGGGCCCCCACCGGGGTGGCCGGCGTCGTGGGCATGTCGACGGCGAGCGACGAGCTGGCCGCCGTCCGGGAGGCGGTGCGGCGCACCGGGCAGGAGCTCGGTGGGAAGCTGCGGCTGCTGGTCGGCAAGCCCGGCCTGGACGGGCACTCGAACGGGGCCGAGCAGATCGCGGTACGCGCCAGGGACGCCGGATTCGAGGTGGTCTACCAGGGCATCCGGCTGACCCCCGAGCAGATCGTCGCGGCCGCGGTCGCTGAGGACGTGCACTGCGTCGGGATCTCGATCCTGTCCGGCTCGCACCTGCAGCTGGTCCCGGAGATCGTCCAGGGGCTGCGGGCCGAGGGGCTCGTGGACGTTGCGGTGGTCGTGGGCGGCATCATCCCGGACGCCGACGCCGAGCAGCTCACCGCGCAGGGCGTGGCCGAGGTGTTCACCCCGAAGGACTTCGACATCACCGCGGTCATGGGGCGCATCGTCGAGCAAATCCGGCAGGCACACGGACTCCGGCCGCTGCTCGAGGGTGCCGGGCGCTGACCCGCGCTCAGTCCTCCGGGGGGTGCTCCTCGGTCGCCGGCTCGGTGGCCGGCTCCACCACGCGCTCGACCGTGTGCACGGCTGCAGGCGGCTCGCCGGCCGGCATCACGCCGGGCGGGAACCCGACCCAGCCGTAGCGCTGGACGTGGTCGTCCAGCCGCTCCATCGCAGCCCGCACCGCTCCCGGCTCACCGCCGCTGCGCTGCTCGCCGTAGTACGCGGCGCCGAGGTCGGCGAGCAGCCGGCTGGCATCGCGGCGCACCTGCCACTCGTCGAGCGCCTGCTGGCCGTGGGCCAGGGCGCTCTGCGCGTCGCGCACGACCTGCTGCGCGGCGGTCTTGGCCCGCTCCACGAGCTCCTCGTCCCACTTCTTGGTGCTGTTCATGACCTCAGGGTAGGCCCGGACGGACTGGTGGGGACCGGTCGTTCGACCTGCCGACGTCCGGTCAGATCTCCTCCCGGCGCTGCCAGCGGAAGCCGCGCAGGGCGAGGGCGACGCCGACCACGGCCCACACGGCCAGCACGGCGGCCACCTTCCCCAGCTCCCAGCTGCCGGCCGGCTCCTGGTTGGCGAAGGACTCGGGGAGGAACACCGAACGCATCCCCTGGCACAGCCACTTGAGCGGGAAGAATGAGGACGCCACCTGCATCCAGTGCGGCAGCTGGGAGAACACGAAGAAGACGCCGGACGTGAACTGCAGCACCAGAACGATCGGGGTGACCACAGCGTTCGTCGTCCGCGCGCTGCGGACCGCGCCGGACATCGCGATCCCGAGCGACACGCACACGACCAGCCCGAGGGCGCTCACCCACAGCAGCGTGAACCACTGAGTGGCGGTGGCCGGCGGGCTGACGTCGAACAGCGCGGCCCCGATGAGCAGCAGCAGGACGACCTGACCGACGTAGCCGACCAGGACGACGCCGAACTTCCCGAGGAAGTAGGCCGCCGCCGGCATCGGGGTGCCGCGCAGCCGCTTGAGGGTGCCGTCGTCGCGCTCCATCGGGATGGCGAAGGCCAGCTGCTGGAAGCCGCTGTAGACCAGGCCGGAGGCGATCATGCCGGCCAGGAAGTACTGGCTGTAGGTGACCCCGCTCTTGGGGTCGGCCACGCCCGAGAAGACCGTGCCGAACACGAGCAGCAGGAGCATCGGGAACGAGAACGTGAAGATCACCGTCTCGCGACCACGGAAGAACGACTTGAGCTCGATGAGGAACCGCTGCCAGCCGATGGCGGCGGCGCCGGGCAGGTGCGTGGTGGTGCTCATGGCGCCTCGTCGGTCTCGGACGTCCGGGCGCCGACCAGCTTCAGGTAGACGTCCTCGAGGGTGGGTCGGCGGACGGCGAGCTCGGGGATCTCGCCGCCGAACTGTGCCGCCAGCTCCTGGACGAACCGGGTCGGCGCGGAGGTCCGCGCCTCGCGCGGCTCGCCGTCGCGCCAGGAGACCAGCGCCTCCGCCGTGCGGCGTCCGCCGAGGGTGGCGGGGTCGCCCAGAGCTGCGATACGGCCGTCGACGATGACGGCGACCCGGTCGGCCAGGTGTTCGGCCTCCTCGAGGTAGTGCGTGGTCAGCAGGATGGTCGCGCCGTCGACACGCAGCGAGGCGATCAGGTCCCAGAACTCCCGCCGGGCCTCCGGGTCGAACCCGGTGGTCGGCTCGTCCAGGAACAGCAGCTCGGGGCGGCCGATGATGCCCAGCGCGACGTCCAGGCGCCGGCGCTGGCCGCCGGACAGGTCGGTCACCTTCGACCGGCGCTTCTCGGTGAGCCCCACCGCGCTGATCACCTGGTCGAAGTCGCGGGGGTTCGGGTAGTACGTCGAGAAGTGCCGGACGACCTCGTCCACCCTGAGGTCGGCGAGGTCGGCGGCGGACTGCAGCACGATGCCGATCCGGGCCCGCCAGCCCGGCGTGGGACGGGACGGGTCCTCCCCGAGCACGCTCACCGTGCCAGCGTCGGCGTGCCGGTACCCCTCCAGGATCTCGACCGTCGTCGTCTTGCCGGCGCCGTTCGGGCCGAGCAGCGCGAAGCACTCGCCGGGGTCGATCGCCAGGTCGACGCCGTCGACCGCGTAGGTGTCCCCGTAGGCCTTGTGCAAGGCGCTCACCAGGATCGCTGGCTCAGCCATGGCTCGATCGTGTCCGGCCGGGCCGCCTCGGTCAACAGGCCTTCGGCCCGTTCGTCAGGCGTCCATCCGAAACGCCTCGGCAACCGGCCCGAAACCGGCGAGGCGTCGAAGCGTACGGTGACCGAGGCCACCGGGCAGGCGTTGGGGGACACCGACTCGGGGGAGCTGCTGCGGGAGGTGGGCCTGCTGCGCTCGATGCTCGAGTTCGCGGTGGCCCCCGGGCCGGACGAGGCGGAGCGGCTGACCGAGCGGGCCCAGGCCGCGGCCGGGCGGGCCTCGGACGCGGTGGGTTTCGACTTCTTCCGGCAGTCCGGAACGATCGTGTGGAGCCACTGATGGCCGGCCGGTTGCTGCAGGTCACCCACCGGACCGGGTACCGGTACGCAGCTCCCGTGGTCGCGTCGTTCAACGAGGTGCGGATGACCCGGCTCGACGACGGGGGCCAGCGGCTGCTGCAGCACGAACTGCACGTGGAGCCGCGGGCGGCGATCCTCAGCTACCCCGACTACTGGGGCGCGTGAGTCGAGGCCTTCGACACGCAGGAGAGCCACGAGGCGCTGGAGGTGGTGGCCACCAGCCTGGTCGAGACGCCGGGCGGGCACCGGGCCGCCCCCGGCGTCGGCTGGGCGGACCTGGTCTCGGTGCGCGACCGCTGTCGGAGTTCCTGCGCCCCACCGGCTACGTGGACGCCGCCACGGAAGCCGAGCGGGCCGCCGCCGTGGAACGGCTGCAGGCGTCGGCCAGGCCGGCCGACGCCGTGCGCACCGCCATCGGGATCGTCCGGGACCGGCTCGCCTACACGCCCGGGGTCACCACCGTCTCGACGACGGCCGGCGAGGCCTGGGGGTCCGGCTTCGGGGTGTGTCAGGACTTCACCCACGCGACCCTGTCGTTGCTGCGGGCCGTCGGCATCCCGGCCCGGTACGTCTCCGGCTACTTGCACCAGGAGCAGGAGCCGTCGGGGAGACGGTCCACGGCGAGAGCCACGCCTGGCCGGAGGTGTGGGACGGCGGGTGGCAGGCCCACGACCCGACGAACGACCGGGTCGTGGGCTCGGCGCACGTCGTCGTGGCGAGGGGCCGTGACTACGCCGACGTGCCGCCGCTCAAGGGGATCTACGCCGGTGGGCCGAGCGGGGGGCTCGTCGTCGACGTCCAGATCACGCAGCTGGGGCGGTGACCGCCGTCAGCCGCTGTCAGAACAGCCGCAAGCCGGGGTCGTCGTGCCCGCGCAGGGCGTCGTAGTCGACCGTCAGGCACTCGATCCCGCGGTCGGTGGCCAGGACCCGGGCCTGCGCCTTGATCTCCTGGGCCGCGAACACGCCGCGGACCGGCGTGAGGAGCGGGTCCCGGTTGAGCAGCTCGAGGTAGCGGGTCAGCTGCTCCACGCCGTCCATCTCGCCGCGCCGCTTGACCTCGACCGCGACCGTCGCGCCGGCGGCGTCCCGGCAGAGCAGGTCGACCGGGCCGATGGCGGTCGGGTACTCCCGGCGGACCAGCCGCCAGCCGACGCCGAAGGTCTCCACGTGGGTGGCCAGCAGGTGCTGCAGGTGCGCCTCGACGCCGTCCTTGACCAGGCCGGGGTCGACGCCCAGCTCGTGGGCCGAGTCGTGCAGCACCTCCTCGATCGTGATCACCAGCTGCTCGGCGGCCTTGTTGACGACCGTCCAGGTGCCGGCGCCGGCGTCGTCGACGTCCTCGCGGGTGGTGCAGGGTGGGCTCATCCAGTTAAGCGGCTTGTAGGCGCGGTCGTCGGCGTGGATGGAGACCGAGCCGTCCGCCTTGACCAGCAGCAGCCGGGTGGCGCTGGGCAGGTGGGCGGTGAGCCGGCCGACGTAGTCGACGCTGCACCGGGCGATGACGAGCCGCACGCAGGGCACCGTAGTCGACGTCCGGATCCGGCTGCCGACCGGCGCCACCCCGGCTAGCGTTTCGGGGATGGACGAGCGGCGGACCTACGACTACGTGATCGTCGGGGCGGGCAGCGCCGGGTGCGTGCTGGCCTACCGGCTGGCCGAGAGCGGCGCCTCGGTGCTCGTGCTGGAGGCGGGGGGCGACGACGCCGGGATCGACATGATCAAGATCCCGGCCGGCTTCCCGAACCTGTTCAAGACGCAGGTCGACTGGGACTACACCACCGTCGAGCAGAAGCACCTGCTCGGGCGCCGGCTGTACTGGCCGCGCGGCAAGGTGGCGGGCGGGTCGTCGTCCATCAACGCCCAGCTCTACGTCCGCGGGAACGCGCTCGACTACGACACCTGGCGCGACGACCTGGGCTGTGCCGGCTGGGGGTACTCCGAGCTGCTGCCGTACTTCAAGCGGGCTGAGGACAACGAGCGGGGGGCCTCGGCCTACCACGGGGTCGGGGGCCCGTTGCGGGTCGAGGACCTGCGCTACCGCCACGACCTCACCCGGGCGTTCGTGGAGTCGGCGGTCGCCTTCGGGCTGCCGCGCAACGACGACTTCAACGGGGCCACCCAGGACGGCGCCGGCTTCTTCCAGGCGACCCAGCGGCGGGGGGCTCGCTGGTCGGCGGCCAGCGCCTACCTGCGTCCGGCGCTGGCCACGGGCGGGGTGACGCTGGTGACGGACGCGCTGGCGACCGGGGTGGTCGTCGAGGGCGGCCGGGCGGTCGCGGCGACTTGGCTGCACGACGGTGCGGAGCACCGCGCGGAGGCCGACGCGGAGGTGATCCTCTCCGGCGGCGCGGTAAACAGCCCGCAACTGCTCATGCTCTCGGGCATCGGGCCCGCTCCGCACCTGCGTGAGCTGGGGCTGCCGGTGGTGTCGGACCTGCCTGGTGTGGGCGGCAACCTGCAGGACCACCTCGCGACGCCGGTCGTCTGGCTGACCCGGGGCACCACCTCGCTCCACGACCACGAGACGGTGGGCCAGCTGCTGCGCTGGCAGGCCACCAGGCGGGGTCCGTTCGCCTCCACGGTGGCCGAGTCCTGCGCCTTCGTGCGGACCCGGGCCGACCTGCCGGCTCCGGACGTCCAGTTCCACGTGGCCGCCGCGGCGTTCGTCGACCACGGGCTCGGCGAGCCCCCTGGCCCGGGCTTCACGGTGGGTCCGACCCTGGTGTCCGTGGCGAGCTCGGGACGGCTGCGGCTGGCGTCCGCGGACCCTCGGTGGCGACCGTCGATCGACGCGGGCTACCTCACCGCGGACGAGGACCTCGAGGCGCTGACGGCAGGGGTCCGGATGGCCAGGGAGATCGCCGCCGTGGGCCCGCTGGGGCCGTTCCTGGACCAGGAGCTCCTGCCGGGCCCGGACGCGTTCAGCCCCGACGACCTGCGCGAGCACGTGCGCCGCTGGAGCGCGACGCTGTACCACCCGGTGGGCACCTGCGCGATGGGCGTGGGAGACGACTCGGTGGTCGATCTCGAGTGCCGGGTGCGCGGGGTGGACGGCCTGCGCGTGGTCGACGCCTCGATCATGCCCAGGGTGCCGCGGGGCAACACCAACGCCCCGACGATCGCGCTGGCCGAGAAGGCGGCCGACCTGATCCTGGCCCACCCCCCTCTCGCGTGACCCCCTTCATACGAAGGGGGTGGGAGTCAGGGGCGGAGGCGGCGGCGCTTGCCGTGGAGGGCGGTGACCACCTTGACGATCATCTCCACTGACTCGGGCGTGCGGTCGAACGACGTGAGCGGCATCGGCAGCGCGAACCGCTGGCGGGTGATCGCCTTGGCCCGGCTGAACTCCTTGAGCCCGTCCGCTCCGTGGATCCGGCCGAACCCGGAGTCGGCGATGCCGCCGAACGGCAGCGCCGGCACGAATGCGAAGGACAGCGGCGCGTTCACCGAGGTCATGCCCGAGCGGATCCGCCGGGCCAGCTCCATGCCCCGGCGCTTGGAGAACACGGCCGCGCCCAGGCCGTAGGACGACGCGTTGGCCCGGTCCACGCCCTCGTCGGCGTCCTGCACCCGGGTCACCGACAGGGTCGGGCCGAACGTCTCCTCGGTCACGGCCGCGGAGTCCTCGGGGACGTCGAGCAGGACGACGGGGTCGACGTAGGGCGCCCGCACCGACTCGATCCCGCCGACCACCGCCCGGCCGCCGGTGGCGATGGCGTCCTCGATGTGCCGCCGGATGATGTCCACCTGCGCCGGCATGGTGATCGGCCCGTAGGACGCGCTGGCGTCCGAGCCGGGGCGCAGGTCCCGCACCTTGTGCACCAGCTTCTCGACGAACGAGTCGTAGACGGCGTCCGCGACGTACACCCGCTCGATGCCCACGCAGGTCTGCCCGGCGTTGGACATCCCGCCCCAGGCTGCAGCGTCCGCGGCGGCGTCGAGGTCGGCGTCGGCGTCCACGATGAGGGCGTCCTTGCCGCCGCACTCGATGAGCACCGGCGTGAGGGTCTTGGCGCACTCGGCCATCACCTTGCGCCCGGTCGCGGTCGAGCCGGTGAAGGCGACCTTCGCCACTCCGGAGCTGCACAGGGCCGCCCCGGTGGCCCCGAAGCCGGTCACCAGCTGCAGCACCGGCTGCTCGGGCACCACCTGGGTGAACGCGTCCACCAGCCAGGCGCCGATCCCGGGGGTGTACTCCGACGGCTTGAAGACGACGGCGTTGCCGGCCGCCAGCGCGTAGGTGATCGACCCCAGCGGGGTGAACACCGGGTAGTTCCACGGCCCGATCACCCCGACCACGCCGAGCGGCTGGTACTCCAGCCAGGCCTGCTGGTTCGCCGACAGCAGGCTTGGGCGGACCTTGCGCGGGCCGAGCACCCTGGGCGCGTGCTTGGCCGCCCAGTTGATGTGGTCGATCGCGATGATGATCTCCAGGATCGCGTCGTCGACCGGCTTGCCGTTCTCCCGGTGCATCAGCTGGGCCAGCTGGGCCATCCGGCGGGTCACGACCCCCTTCCACTCCTGCAGCCGCTCGGCCCGGCCCCGGTAGCCGAGGTCGACCCACCACTGGGCCGCCACCCGGGCGCGGTCCACTGCCTCGCGCACGGCCTGCTCGTCGTGCACCGGCCAGCTGGCGATCTCCTCACCGGTCGCGGGGTCCAGCGACGGGAATGTGTCCAGCGTGCGGCGGTCGTCGGCCAGGGTCACGGGAGCCTCCGGGGTCGGGTCGGGTCGGGGACGATGCGACCAGTCTGGAACACTGATGAGCAGATGGTCACCGGGAAGGCGGATGAGATGGCGCGCGTTTTCTCCTCGGTCGGGGTCGTCGGGCTCGGCACCATGGGTGCCGGGATCGTCGAGGTGTTCGCCCGCAACGGGCTCACGGTGGTGGGCGTCGAGCGCGACGACGCGGCGCTGGACCGTGGCCGGGCGCACCTGGAGGTGTCCACCGGCCGGGCGGTGTCCCGCGGGAAGATGTCCGGGGAGGACAAGCAGGCCCTCCTTGGGCGGGTTACGTTCACCACCTCGGTGGACGACCTCAAGGACGTCGAGCTGGTCGTCGAGGCGGTCCCGGAGAACCTGGACCTCAAGCGGTCGATCTTCGCCAGCCTGGACGCCGTGACGCCCCCGGACACCATCCTCGCGACGAACACGTCCTCGTTGTCGGTCACCGAGCTGTCGGTCTCGACGAACCGACCGTCCAGGGTCGTCGGGATGCACTTCTTCAACCCGGCGACGGTCCTCAAGCTGGTCGAGGTCATCGGCACCGTGGTGACCGACGAGTCGGTGCTGGCCGACCTCAAGGACTTCGCCGAGCAGCTAGGCAAGATGCCGGTCGTCGTGGGGGACAAGGCCGGCTTCATCGCCAACGCCCTGCTCTTCGGCTACCTCAACCACGCGGTCTCGATGTACGAGTCGCGCTACGCCACCCGCGAGGACATCGACGCGGCCATGCGGCTGGGCACCGGCTACCCCATGGGCCCGCTGGCGCTGCTTGACCTGATCGGGCTGGACACGGCCTACGAGATCCTGGACACGATGTACCGGCAGGGCCGGGACCGGCTGCACGCGCCCAACCCGCTGCTCAAGCAGATGGTCACGGCCGGGATGCTCGGCCGGAAGTCCGGCCGCGGCTTCTACACCTATGACGCGCCAAACTCGCCGACCGTGGTCGCCGACAAGATCACGCCGACGGACGGCGACGGCACGGACGGCGCCCGCCCGGTCCGACGGGTCGGCGTGGTCGGCTCCGGGACGATGGCCACCGGCATGATCGAGGTGTTCGCCAAGGCCGGGTACGACACCGTGTTCGTGGCCCGATCCGACGCCAAGGTCGCCACGGTGCAGGCCGCGCTGGCGCGCTCGCTGGACAAGGGCATCGCCCGCGGCAAGCTCACCGAGGAGGACCGGGACGCCACGATGGCGCGGGTCAGCGGCACCAGCCGGCTGGACGACCTCGCTGACGTCGACCTCGTCGTCGAGGCGGTGGTCGAGGACCTCGCCGTCAAGCAGACCCTGTTCGCGGCGCTGGACGACATCGTCAAGCCGGGCGCCGTGCTGGCCACAACGACGTCCAGCCTGCCGGTGATCGAGTGCGCCGCGGCGACCCGGCGCCCGAACGACGTCGTGGGCATGCACTTCTTCAACCCGGCGCCGGTGATGAAGCTGGTGGAGATCGTCTCGACGGTCAGTACCGCGGCGGACGTCACCGCGACGGCCAAGGCCGTGTGCCAGCAGCTGGGCAAGCACGCGGTCAGCTGCGCTGACCGGGCCGGCTTCATCGTCAACGCGCTGCTGTTCCCCTACCTCAACGACGCGGTGCGGATGCTCGAGGCGCACTACGCCACCGCCGACGACATCGACACCGCCATGAAGGTCGGCTGCGGCTACCCGATGGGCCCGTTCGAGCTGCTCGACGTCGTCGGCCTCGACGTGTCGCTGGCCATCCAGACCACGCTGTACCGGGAGTTCCGCGAGCGCGGGTTCGCCCCGGCGCCGCTGCTCGAGCACCTGGTCACCGCGGGGTACCTGGGCCGCAAGACCGGGCGCGGCTTCCGGGTCTACGAGCGCTGACCGCCGACGAGCACTGAGCGGACGCCGGCGACGAACGCGTCGACGTCCGCGTCGGTGGTGTCCCAGGAGCACATCCAGCGCACCGCGCCGGTCGCCTCGTCCCAGACGTAGAACGGTGACGCCGCCTGCAGCGGGGCGATCGCGTCCTTGGGCACGCGGGCGAAGACCCCGTTGACCTCGGGCTGGCGCAGCAGGTCGACGCCGGGGATGTCGCGGACGCCGTCGACCAGCCGCCCGGCCATCCGGTTGGCGTTGCCCGCGTTGGCCAGCCACAGGCCGTCGGTGAGCAGCGCCTCGAACTGGGCCGCCACGTAGCGGGTCTTCGAGGGCAGCTGGCCTGCCTGCTTGCGCAGGAACCGGGCGGAGCGGGCCAGCTCGGGGTCGAACCACACGACCGCCTCGCCGTACATGGCGCCGTTCTTGGTGCCGCCGAAGGTGAGCACGTCGACCCCGGCGTCCGCGGTGACGGACCGGACGTCGCCGCCGAGCGTGGCAGCCGCGTTGGCGACGCGGGCCCCGTCGACGTGCAGGTACATCCCGTGGGCGTGCGCGACCTCGGCCAGCGCGGCCATCTCGTCGGGGGAGTACACGGTGCCGAGCTCGGTGGACTGGGTGACCGACACCACCCGCGGCTGCACATGGTGCTGGTCGCCCATTGCGTGCAGCTGCTGGACGACCTGCTCGGGGCGCAGCTTGCCGTCGTCCACCGGCAGGTCGACCAGCTTGCAGCCGGTGAACCGCTCCGGCGCCCCGCACTCGTCGACGTTGATGTGGGCCGACTCCGGGCAGATCACCGCGTGCTGCGGCCCCAGCAGGGTCTGCAGGCCCACCACGTTGCCGCCGGTGCCACCCCAGACGAACAGCACCTCGACGTCGCCGAGGAGGTCCCGGAAGGCCGCGGTGGCCCGCTCGGTCCACGGGTCCGCCCCGTAGGCCAGGGCATGGCCCTCGTTGGCCGAGGCGAGCGCGGCGAGGACGGCTGGGTGGACTCCTGCGGAGTTGTCGCTGGCAAACAGGTGCACGCCGTCCATCTTGCCCGCACCGACGACGCCTAGAGTGGACGGGTGAGCCCGCGGTCGAACCGGCGCCGCACGGACGAGGTGCCCGAGCTCTCCGCAGGGCTGTCCGCCGAGCTGCCCGAGGAGGGGCCAGACGGTACCTGGATGGTCCGGCGGGTCACCGGCAGCGCGTCGACCAAGGTG
>DATCDE010000140.1 GCA_036510875.1 Actinomycetes bacterium | reverse complement strand
ACACCCGCGACGACAACACGCCCGCACCTACCGCGCCGGACTCGTCCTGGCGGCCATCGTCATGTTCTGGCTGCCATGAACCATCAGACAGGCCCTAGTCGCCGCTGTCCAGTTCGGTGGAGACCGGCTCGGTGGTTACCTCGTCCAGCGGACGGCGTGGAGTGGGCGGCGCCGGGACGCCGTAGCCGAGCCGGAGCACCATCTGCGGGTAGCCGATGCCGCGCCCCGGGTCGCGGACCAGCCAACGCAGCTCGGTGTGCTCCAACGGCTGGTTGACGAAGGAGGCGGCCAGCCCCTGCACCGTGCCCACGAGCAGCACCCGCTCGAGGGCCTGGCCCGCGCGCAGCCACGCCTCCGAGTCGTCGTGGGCCGTGGACAGCACGCCGAGGGTGGGGGCGCGCTCGAAGCGGCGCTGTTCGCGGCCAGGGATCGGCCGTCCGCGACGGAGGTCGCGGACGGGGGCGGCCGGGTCGCGGGGGATCGGGCCCAGCGCGTACCCGGGGACGCCGTCCAGCCGGTCGCCGTCGACGCCGGTCCACTTCGCGGCCTCTTCGGCCCGGCTCGGGTCGATGTCGGACTCGAGGTCCGCCAGGTGCACCAGCTCGGTGAGCCGCTCGCGCTCGGTCGCGTCGGTCACCAGCGTCAGCTCGGCTCCCTCGACGCTGGCCGCCTCGATGAGCGCGGTGCCGACGGCGTGCGGGACCGGGCGGTCCTCGAACGGGAACCGGTTGGTGTGCCGCAGCGGAATGGCGTCGTACATCGCGCCGGTCATGCCGGCCCGTTCCGAGCGCCCGCCCAGGGTCACCCGGGCCAGCAGCATCGGGTCGCTTGGCACGGGAAGCAGGCGCACCTTGGGGGAGTAGCCCAGGTGCTCGGCGGCCACCCGCAGGTTGAGCAGGGCGGCTCCGCAGGAGACGTGCAGGGCCCGGCCTTCCGGGTCGGCCCGCCGCAGCTGTCGGCCGGGGTCCGCGAGCAGGTCGAGGACAGCGCCGGTCACGGAGAAGCGCCACGGCTGGCTGTTGTGCAGCGAGGGGGCGGCGGTCGCGGCCGCGAGCAGCAGCTGCGTCTCGATGGCCGTCAGCCGACCGTTCGACATGGACCTTTCCCTCCCGGCAGGGCTCGGCTCCGGCCCTGTCACGTGGTCCGGGGCCGAACGACGGTGATCGGGCAGTGCGCGTGGTGCAGCGCCGCGTGGCTCACTGAGCCGAGAAGCAACGATTTGAACCCGCCGCGGCCGCGCGACCCCACCACGAGCAGCTCGGCACCGGCGGACGCCTTCACCAGGGCGGCCGCCGCGTTCTGTCGCACCACGACGACGCGGACGTCGACGTCGGGGAACTTCTCCCGCCAGCCGGCGAGCGACTCGGACACGGCGCGGGTCTCGTCCCCCACGGCGTCATCGGCGAGGGAGGACGGGGCCACGACAGGCTCGGAGCGCTTGGTGTCCCAGGCGTGCAGCGCGGTGAGCCCGACGCCCCGCAGGGAGGCCTCCTCGAAGCCGAACGCCAGCGCCTGCTCCGACAGCGGCGAGCCGTCGACACCGACGACGACCCGGCCGGTCTCGGACCCCGGCTCGACCTTGGTCTCCGGCCGGATCACCACGGTCGGGCAGGGCGCGTGGGTCGCCACCTGGACGCCGGTCGACCCGACCAGCAACTCGCTGAATCCGTCCAGGCCACGGGAGCCGACGACGACCATCTCGGCGTCCCCGACGACGTCCAGCAGGGCCAGCGCGGCCGGGGCGGTGACCAGCCGGGTGCTGACCTCGACGTCGGGACTGACCGACTCAGCGTGGGTGACCGCCTCGGCGAGGATCGCCTCGGCGTTCGCGCGCAGCCCGCTCTCGTCCGGGCCCACGTAGCCGGGGGCAAGAGGGACAGGGGGCAGCGGCAGCGTGAAGGCGTGGACGACGATGACCGGCAGTCCGCGCCGATGCGCCGTCGCAAGGGCCCAGTCCAGGGCTTGCCGGCTGGTGTCCGAGCCGTCATATCCGACGACAACCGGCTTGCCGCTCATACTGACCTCCTGCGCACCCCGAGTGCCTGCGTTCCTCTCCCGAGGTTCCCCGGCGAGGCGACAAGCGGCCAGTGACCTAGGTCCTTGCTGGGCCGGTCGGTCGGCTCCCATTGCCCATGGGGGGCAGTTCGGCTGCCTAGACTCGCCGTCAGCCCCCTGTAGCTCAGCTGGACAGAGCGGCGGACTTCTAATCCGCGGGTCGCAGGTTCAAGTCCTGCCAGGGGGACCGCGCTGACCTGCGGCGATGCCGTTTTCGAGCCCTCCGGCGCCCCGTTTTCGATCTTTGGTGGGTGCAGGGTGGGTGCAGATCTTGAAAGTTCGGATCCGCGGGCGTTGGCGATGAGGGTGGCGGTGTTCTCGGCGGCGGTGCGGGCGTGCTCGGGCAGCACCGAGGTGTAGGTGTCCGCGGTGATGACGATGGTGGAGTGGCCGAGCATCTGCGACACGGTCTTCAGGTCGGCCCCGGCGGCCAGCGCCAGGGTCGCGGCACCGTGGCGCAGGTCGTGCAGCCGGATCGGCGGCAGCCCCGCTTCCTTGGCGAGCGTGGTGAAGCGCTGGGTGACGGTCTCGGGGTGCAGGTCGGTGCCGTCGGGGTGGGTGAACACCCGGCTGGTGTCGGTCCAGGTGGGCCCGGCGGCGAGCCGCCAGGCGGCCTGGCGGGCGCGGTGGGTGCGCAGCACCTCGGTGGTGCGGGTGTCCAGGGGGATGGTGCGCACGCTGTCCGCCTTCGGCGGGGACTCGACGGTGGCCCAGCCGAGCTGGACCACCTGCCGGTTGACGGTGAGCAGCGCCTCATCCAGGTCGATCTCGGTCCAGCGCAGACCGACGGCCTCACCGCGGCGTAGCCCGCGCAACGCGACCAGGTGGAACAGCGCGTACAGGTCGTCGCCGCCGGCGTGGTCGAGAAAGGTGGCGGTCTGCGCCGCCGTCCACACCGCCACCGCCGGCCGCACGCCGGTGGCCTGCCAGGCGGCGACCCGCTCGTCGGTCCACACCACCGCCTTCGGGCGGCGCCCGGTCGGCAGCTCCACGAACGCCGCGGGGTTGTGCGGGATCAGGCGGCG
>DATCDE010000139.1 GCA_036510875.1 Actinomycetes bacterium | reverse complement strand
CACGGTGCCGGCCGTGGACGTGCGCAGCACGGTGGGACCGAGCCGGTAGGCGGTACCGCCCGCGGCGGCGAACCGCTCCAGCTCGGCCGGGCTCAGGCCGCCCTCCGGGCCGACGACGACCACGACGTCACCCGCGGCCGGAACGGTGGCTGCGGCCAGCGGCTGGACGGCCTCCTCGTGCAGCACGACGGCGAGACCGGCCGCGGCCAGCAGATCAGCCACGGTCTCGGTGCCCGCCAACGGGGCCACCGTCGGCCAGTGCGCCCGCCGGGACTGCTTGGCCGCCTCGCGGGCGGTGCTGCGCCAGTGCTCCAGCGCCTTGGCGCCGCGCTCGTCGCGCCACCGGGTGACGCATCGCTCGGCGGCCCACGGCACGAGCGTGTCGACCCCGACCTCGGTCATGGTCTCGACGGCCAGCTCGCCCCGGTCCCCCTTGGGCAGGGCCTGGACGACGGTCAACCGAGGCTGCGGCGCCGAGTGTTCGGTGACGGTGCCCACGTCCAGGGTGAGGCGGGTCCTGCTGGCGGTGGCCACCACCGCGTCCAGGGTCAACCCGGCGCCGTCGGTGACCACCACGCGCTCCCCGGCTCCGAGCCGGCGGACCAGGGCGGCGTGGCGTCCCTCGCCGCCGTCCAGCAACAGCTGACCAGACGTCGCCGCGGCCCGGATCGCCGCCGTTGCCGCGGCGAAGACCGGAGCGCTCACCGGCCGTTGAAGGCGTCGCGGATCCGGGAGAACAGCCCCTGGCCGCCCGGGGAGAACTGGCCGCCCGGCCGCTCCTCGCCGCGCAGCCGGGCCAGCTCGCGCAGCAGCTCCTCCTGCTTGTCGTCGAGCTTGGCCGGAGTCTCCACGGCCACGTGCACCAGCAGGTCGCCGCGGCCACCTCCGCGCAGGTGGGTCACGCCCAGGCCGCGCAGCGGGATCACCTGTCCGGACTGGCTGCCCGGGCGGATGTCGACCTGCTGCTCGCCGTCCAGGGTCTCCAGCGGGACTGCGGCCCCGAGCGCCGCGGCCGTCATCGGCAGGGTGAGCGTGCAGTGCAGGTCGTCGCCGCGCCGTTCGAAGACCGGGTGCGCGACCTCGAGGATCTCGACGTACAGGTCCCCGGGCGACCCACCGCCGGGGCCGGCCTCGCCCTGCCCGGTCAGCTGGATCCGGGTGCCGGTGTCCACGCCGGCCGGGATCTTGATCTGCAGGCTGCGCCGGGTGCGGACCCGGCCCTCGCCGGCGCACTCGCCGCACGGGTGCCGGATCACGGTGCCGAAGCCGCCGCACTGCGGGCACGGCCGCGACGTCATGACCTGGCCGAGGAACGAGCGCTGCACGTGCTGGATCTCGCCGCGGCCCTTGCACATCTCGCAGGTGGTCGGGGCGGTCCCGGGGGCCGCGCCGCCGCCGGCGCAGGTCGGGCAGGTGACGGCGGTGTCGACCTGCAGCTCACGGGTGGACCCGAAGACCGACTCGGCGAGCTCCACCTCGATCCGGATCAGCGCGTCCTGGCCCCGGCGCTGGCGCGGCCGGGGCCCGCGCGGCGCACCGCCGCCGAAGAAGGCGTCCATGATGTCGCCGAAACCGAAGCCGCCGGCCCCGCTGCCGAAGCCCCCGTTGCCGAACGGGTCGCCGCCGAGGTCGTACATCTCCCGCTTCTGCGGGTCGGAGAGCACGTCGTAGGCCGCGGTGACCTCCTTGAAGCGGTCCTGCGTCTCCGGATCCGGGTTGACGTCGGGGTGCAGCTCGCGGGCCAGCCGCCGGTAGGCCTTCTTGATCTCCTCGGGGCTGGCCTCACGGGGGACGCCGAGGACGGCGTAGTAGTCGGTGCTCGCGCTCATGGGGTCACCGAGCCTACGACTCGGCCAGGATCCGGCCGACGTACCGGGCCACCGCCCGGACGGCGCCCATGGTTCCGGGGTAGTCCATCCGGGTCGGCCCCAGGATGCCGAGCCGGGCGAAGGTCTCGTCCGCGGTGCCGTAGCCCACGGTGACGATGGACGTGCCGACGAGGCTTTCCATCGGGTTCTCGTGGCCGATCCGCACGGTCAGCGCGTCGGTCATGGTCGCCTCGCCGAGCAGCCGCATGAGCACGACCTGCTCCTCGAGCGCCTCGAGGACCGGCTGCACGGTGAGCGGGAAGTCCTGCCCGAACCGGGTGAGGTTCGCGGTGCCGCCGAGGACCACGCGCTCCTCGGCCTCCTCCACCAGCGACTCGACGAGGGTCGAGACGACGGCCAGCACGGCCGGGCGCTGCTCCAGCTCGAAGGTGTCCGGCAGCTCGACCACCGAGTCGGCCACCTCGGCGAGCTTCTGCCCCACGGCCGCGGTGTTGATCTTGGACCTGAGGTCGGCCAGCAGGTCCTCGTCGATCGGGACCGGGCACTCCACGATCCGCTGCTCCACCCGGCCGGTGTTGGTGATCACCACGAGCATGACCCGGTTCGGCGCGAGCAGCAGCAGCTCGACGTGCCGCACGGTGGAACGGGTGAGCGACGGGTACTGGACGACCGCGACCTGACGGGTCACCTGGGCCAGCAGCCGGACGGTTCGCCCGACGATGTCGTCGAGGTCGACCGCACCCTCGAGGAAGGTCGAGATGGCGCGCTTCTCGGCCGCGCTGAGCGGCCGCACGGCGGCCAGCCGGTCGACGAAGAGCCGGTAGCCCTGGTCGGTGGGGATCCGTCCCGCGCTCGTGTGCGGCTGGGCGATGAACCCCTCCTCTTCCAGCGCGGCCATGTCGTTGCGGATGGTCGCCGGGGACACCCCGAGATGGTGCCGCTCGGCGAGCGCCTTGGAGCCGACCGGCTCCTGGGTGGCGACGTAGTCCTCCACGATGGCGCGCAGCACTGCCAGCCGGCGTTCGTCACTCATGCGCACCTCCTCGCGGGACAGCCGGCCCGACCGTGATCTGGCACTCAACGGGGCCGAGTGCCAGTGTACGGCGCGTCCGCCGCCGCCGTCCCGTCAGCGCCTGGTCCGCGCCGATAGGGTGCCGCGAGGAGCAGCGGGAGGAGCAGCGTCGATGTCCCACCCCCAGCCAGGCCAGGGCAGTCCCTGGCTGCGGGAGCGCCCACCCCGCTGGCTGCCGCGCGCGGTGATGTGGGCCGTCCTGGTCACCTTCGCCCTGTACGCGGCGTGGTGGGCCGCGATCCGGCTGCACGACCTGCTGGTCATCCTGCTGTGCGCCCTGTTCGTCGGGTTCGCCATCGAGCCCGGCGTCAACTGGCTGGCCCGGCGCGGCTGGCATCGCGGCCTGGCCACGATGGCCATCTACCTGGGCCTGATCGTCGCTGTGGTCGTCCTGGTCGCGGCGATCGGCACCCTGGTCATCGACCAGGTGGTTGCGCTGGCCCGGTCGCTGCCCAGCGTCGTCACGTCGCTGGCCGACTTCCTCGACCAGCACTTCCACGTCGACCTGCAGGCCGAGATCAACAAGCTGGTGGGCAACCTGGGCTCGATGAGCACCACGATCGCCAGCAACGCGCTGAGCATCGGCGCGACGGTGGTCAGCTCGATCTTCAACCTGTTCACGGTGGCCCTGTTCGCCTTCTTCTTCGCCGCCGAGGGGCCGAAGTTCCGGCGGGCCGTGTGCTCGGTGCTGCCACCGGTCCGGCAGCACCTGGTGCTGGAGGTGTGGGAGACCGCGATCTCCAAGACCGCCGGCTACCTGTACTCGCGCACCCTGCTCGCGGCGGCGTCCGCGCTCGCGACCGGGGCGTTCCTGGCCCTCATCAAGATCCCCAACGCGCTCACGCTGGGCATCTTCGTGGGGATCATCTCCCAGTTCATCCCCACCATCGGCACCTACATCGCGGGCGCCCTGCCGGTGCTCGTGGCCCTGTCGATCAGCCCCGGCAAGGCGCTGGCCGTGCTCGCGTTCGTCATCGCCTACCAGCAGTTCGAGAACTACTTCCTCACCCCGCCGCTGTCCGCCCGGACCATGGAGCTGCACCCCGCGGTCGCCTTCGGGGCGGTGATCGCCGGAGCGGCCCTGCTGGGGGCGCCGGGAGCGTTGCTCGCGCTGCCGGCCGTGGCCACGATCCAGGCGACCGTCAGCAGCTACGTGCAGCGGCACGAGCTGGTCGAGTCCGAGATGCTGGTCACCCCCGTGTCCGCCCGACGAGCCGCCCGCCAGGCCGCCGACACCGGGGCAGCCCGACCGCCCGCCCCCGACCTCATGGGCGGGCCCGAGACGTGATCGACCGCTACGGCCAGGACGTGCTGGCCGACTTCAGGGCCCGCCGCCGGCCCGAGGTCCCCACGATCGGCGCCGAGCTCGGCCTGGTGCTCGAGTGCCCCTCGAGCGGCTTCTGCGGGGCGGTCGTCGAGATCGCCAAGGACGCGGTGCTGCTCGAGGACCGGCACGGCCGCCGTCGCGCGTTCCCGTGCCCCGGCAGCTTCCTGGTGGACGGCCGGACCACCACGCTGACCCGCCCGGCACCCAGTGCCCCGGCCCGGCCGGGCCGCAGCGCCTCCGGCTCGACCGTGGTCACCGGGCTGCGGGCCCGGGTGGCGCGCGCCGGCCGCATCTATGTCGAGGGCCGCCACGACGCCGAGCTGGTCGAGCGGGTGTGGGGCCACGACCTGCGGGTCGAGGGCGTGGTCGTCGAGCCGCTGGACGGCGTCGACGACCTGCCGGCCGCCGTCCGGGACTTCCGACCCGGCCCGGACCGACGCCTCGGAGTGCTCGTCGACCACCTGGTACCGGGCAGCAAGGAGGCTCGGATCGCGGCCGAGGTCACCTCGCCGCACGTGCTGGTGGTCGGCCACCCCTACGTGGACGTCTGGCAGGCGGTCCGGCCGGCCGCGCTGGGCATCGAGCAGTGGCCGCAGGTGCCCAAGGACGAGTCCTGGAAGCACGGCGTGTGCGCCCGGCTGGGCTGGCCGGCGCAGACGCCGGAGGACCTCGGCCTGGCCTGGCGACGCATCCTGGACTCCGTGCACAGCTACGCGGACCTCGAGCCCCGGCTGCTCGGCCGGGTCGAGGAGCTCATCGACTTCGTGACCGCAGGAGGTCAGCCGTGACCGAGCAACCGTCGGAGCAACCGTCCGAGCCACCGAGCTACCCGCCGCCTCCCCCGCCCGGCACGGGCGCCGGCGCCGCCGGCCCGCCGCCCGGGGACGACGTGCTGTGGGCGGTGCTCGCCCACCTGAGCTACTTCGTCATCTCGCTGATCGGGCCGCTGCTGATCTACCTGCTGGTCGGGGACCAGCGGCCGTTCGCCAAGCGGCAGGCGGCCGAGGCGCTGAACTTCCACATCACCGTGCTGATCGCCAGCGTGGTCTCCGGGCTGCTGATCCTCGTCCTGGTCGGCATCGTGCTGCTGCCCTTGGTGCTGATCGCCGGGGCGGTGCTCTCGATCATCGCGGCGGTCAAGGCGGGCAACCACGAGGACTACCGCTACCCGCTGACCTGGCGTCCGATCCACTGAGCCGAGCCGTCGCGGCGGGGTCAGTTGACGAGCATCCGGACGACGGCGTCGGCCAGCAGCCGCCCTCGCGGCGTGAGCACCGCGTGCCCCGCGGCGAAGGCCGCCGGGGCGAGCAGACCGGAGCCGACCGCCTCGGCGGCCGCCCGCCGGCCGCGTGGGGTGAGCACCGAAAGGTCGAGCCCGTCGGCCAGCCGAACCTCGAGCAGGATCCGCTCGTCGCGGCGCTGCTCGTCGGTGAGGAGCTCCCGCGCCTGAGCCGGCGAACGGCCGGCCGCGACCCGGGCCGCGTAGGCCGCCGGGTGCTTCACGTTCCACCAGCGCACGCCACCGACATGGCTGTGCGCGCCCGGACCGGCCCCCCACCAGTCGTCGCCACGCCAGTACCCCAGGTTGTGCCGGCACCGGGCCGCGTCGTCGCAGGCCCAGTTGCTCACCTCGTACCAGTGCAGCCCCGCGGCGCCGAGCCGCTCGTCGGCCAGCTGGTACTTGTCGGCCAGGTCGTCGTCGTCCGGCATCGGCAACTCGCCGCGCTTCACCCGGGCGGCCAGCCGGGTGCCCGGCTCCACGATGAGCGCGTAGGCGGATACGTGGTCCGGCTCGAGGACCAGCGCGGCGTCCACCGAGGTGCGCCAGTCGGCCGTCGACTCCCCCGGCGTCCCGTAGATCAGGTCCAGGCTCACCTGCTCGAACCCGGCGGCGCGCGCGCCCGCCACGGCGCGGGCCACCCCGGCCGGGTCGTGGGTGCGGTCGAGGGTGTCCAGCACGTGCGGCACGGCCGACTGCATGCCGAACGAGATGCGGGTGAAGCCGGCGGCGCGCAGCGCGGCGAGCGACTCGGCGGTGACCGAGTCCGGGTTCGCCTCGGTGGTCACCTCGGCGTCCGCTGCCAGCCCGAACAGCTCGTCGATCCCGGCGAGCACCGCCCCGAGCTGGTCCGGCGGCAGCAGCGTGGGCGTGCCGCCGCCGACGTACACGCTGGCCACCGGGACGTCGGCGGCGCCGAGCGCCCGCCGGGCCAGCCGCAGCTCGTCGAGCACGCTTGCGGCGTAGGTCGCGCGCGACGCCCCGGGGCCCAGCTCGTCGGCCGTGTAGGTGTTGAAGTCGCAGTAGCCGCACCGCACCGTGCAGAACGGCACGTGCACGTAGACGCCGAACGGACGCCGGCCCAGCGCGGTGAGCGCGTCCGCGGGCAGCGCGCCGTCCTCCGGAGCGGCCTGGCCGCCCGGGAGGGTCGAGGGCATCAGACCGGCGTGCCCGGGCCGGGGACGAAGGGTGCGCCGTGACCGGGCACGACCAGCGCCGGCCCCAGCGCGAGCACCCGTTGCCGGGCCGCGGCCAGCTGGTCGCGGTCCGGGGCGAACGGGTCGTCGGCCGGGCCGTCCGCCGTCCACCACAGGTGGGTGCACACGACCAGTCCGTCCGCGGTACGGGCCACCGTGCTCACGTCCTGCGGGCTGTGCCCCGGGGTCTCCAGCAACCACACCGACTCGGTCAGGTGCGTCCCCTCGGCCGGGCGATCGTCCCAGACATCGTCCTGGTAGACGGCCCAGTGGTCGTGGAAGCGGGCCCGCGGGAACAGCGCCGCGTTGAGCGTGTGGTCCGGGTGGTGGTGGCTGAACACCACGTCGGTGACGTCGGACGGCGCCACTCCCAGCGCCGCGAGCGGGTCCAGGATACGGGACCGGTCCGCGACCATGCCCGGGTCGACGACGGCGACCAGGTCGCCCTCGCGGAGCAGCACGACCGTGCTGGCGACCCGGTCCCCCACGTACCCGGCGGTGAGGACGTCGAACGACGCGGTCAACCCGTCAGCCCCTCGACTGCCCGCCGTACATCGAGTCGAACAGCGACTCGTACTTGGTCTCCACAACCTTGCGCTTGACCTTCAGGCTGGGAGTCAGCTCGCCGCCCTCCACCGTGAGGTCGTGGTCGAGGATCCGGAAGTCCTTGATGGTCTCCCAGCGGTTGAGCCGGCCGTTGAGCTCCTCGACGCAGGACTGCACGTAGGCGTGGACGGCCGGGTTCCCGGACAGCGACGGGTAGTCGGTGGCCGTGAGGCCCTGCGCCTTGCCCCACTGGGCCAGCGCGTCCGGGTCGAGGGTGACCAGGGCGGTCGCGAAGTTGCGCCGGTCGGCGTGCACGATCATCTGGCTGGCCAGCGGGCAGACCGCCTTGAACATAACCTCGATCGCCTGCGGGGCGATGTACTTCCCGCCGGACGTCTTGACCAGGTCCTTCTTGCGGTCGGTGATCCGCACCCGGCCCGCCTCGTCGATCTCGCCGACGTCCCCGGTGGCGAACCAGCCCTCGGCCGTCAGCACCTCGGCGGTGGACTCCGGCAGGTTGTGGTACCCGCGCATCACCCCGGGGCCGCGGACCAGGATCTCGCCGTCCTCGGCGAGCTTGATCTCGGTGCCGGCGAACGGCGGGCCGACCACCCCGAACGCGGGGTCGTCGGGCCGGACCATGCAGGTCGCCGCGCTGGTCTCGGTCAGCCCGTACCCCTCTAGGACCAGCAGCCCGGCGGCGTGGAACCAGGTGGCGACGTCCTTCGACAGCGCCGCGCTGCCGGAGACCAGGTACCGGATCCGCCCGCCGAGCCGCTCGCGGATCTTGGACAGCACGAGCCGGTCGGCCAGGGCGAACTGGGCCTGGACGGCGAGGCTCGACGACCGGCCCTCGAGCTTGGCCCTGGACACCTGGTTGCCCACCCCGAAGGCCCAGGTGAACAGCCGGAACTTGACCCCGCCCTCCTCCTGGACGGTCTGCACGACCTTGGCGTAGACCTTCTCGTAGATCCGCGGGGCGCCGGCCATGAACGTGGGCCGCACGACCGCGAGGTTCTCCACGATCTTGTCGATCCGGCCGTCGACCGCGGTGGGGAAGCCGATCTGCAGCTGGACCGCCTCGAGCACCTTGCCGAAGGAGTGCGACAGCGGCAGCCACAGGTACTGCAGGTCGTCGACGGACAGGATGCCGGTCGCCTCGACCGTGGCCCCCTCGTACGTCCAGCAGCGGTGGGTCAGCTCGACGCCCTTGGGCCGACCGGTGGTCCCCGAGGTGTAGATGAGGGTCGCGAGATGCTCGGGCCGGACCGCTGCCACCGCCTCGTCGACGGCGGACGGATGGTCGGCCAGGTGCTTGGCGCCCAGCGCCTGCAGGTCGGCCAGGCTGAGCACCCACTCGCCGTCCGCCTGGCCGTCGAAGGTGATCACCCTGATCAGGTCCGGCAGATGGTCCCGCTGGGCCCGCAGCTTGGCGATCTGCACGTCATCCTCGGCGAAGATGATGCGGGTGTCGCTGTCGGCGAGGATGTAGGCGACGTCCTCGCCGCCGGTGGAGGGGTAGACCGTGGTCGCGGCCGCGCCGGCGCACATGATCGCCAGGTCGGCGTACAGCCACTCGACCCGCGTGGCGCAGGCGATACCGACCCGCTGCTCCGGTTGGATGCCCAGCGCCAGCAGACCGGCGGCCATGGTCTTGACTATGTCCCCGGTCTGCGCCCAGGTGACCGACGCCCAGCCGGTCTCGGTCGGAAAGCGGAACGCCTCGGCCCGCGGAGTGGCAGCCACCCGGTCGTGGAACAACCGGGCCACCGACACCGATGGGGTCGGGTATCCGCTCGAATCCAGACTGCCCGTGGTCGTCATGGTCATGCTGCCTCCACCTGTAGGTGCGACGCGTTGCCCGCATCAATCGCTCGGACCCACCAAGCAGCCTAGGACTGTTCGCCCGCCGGCCGCGTCCAAACCCGCTTCCCGATCGGATTCGGCTGGTGCCATAGTCGGCGGATGCGCACCGTAGAGGCGAGCCCCGGAGCCCGGGTTTCGGCGCTGGCGGTGGACACGCTGCTGCTGGGCGTGATCGGTCTCGGGGTGCTCCTGCTGTCGTTGGTCGCGTCCACCCCGTGGTGGAACAACAACGGGCAGCAGGGCGAGGGCGCCGGCGCCGCGCTGTACTCGCTGAACAAGGCAGTGCCCACCTGGTTCGGCTGGGCGACACTCGTGGCTATCGCGCTGCTCGCGGTGGCCCTGTCCGGAGCGCTGAGCCGGTCCGGTCCGCGGGCCAGCACCGGGCTGAAGTACGCCGAGCTGCGGCTGGTCCGGGCCGGGGTGGCCAAGGACGCGGACCCTGACCTGCCGCCACGCGTCGAGGAGGACGCGGCGCAACCGGCGCGCTGGCAGGTGGCCGTGCGCTGGCTGGCCCCGCTCGTGGTGTTCGCGCTGGTCTCGGCGCTGACCGACGGGCTGGTCGGATTGGTGGTCGCGCTGGCCGGCTGGGCTTTCGCCGTGGTCCCGGGCCGGCGCTCGCTGTACGACCGGCTGGCCGGGGTCACCGTGGTGAGCGCCGGCTGGGCGGAGTGGCGGCGCCCCCGCAGCCGGGTCGGCAGCGAGGCCTGAGGTCAGCTGCTGGGCGGCAGGGCCTTGCTGACCGCCGTCCGCAGCTTGGGGTCCAGGTCGTCGTGGGCCAGCAGCCGCCGGAGCACCTCGGGGTCGGTGCGCCGACCGGCGAACGCCTGCCCGATGGTGACCCCGTGGGCGGGGCGCTCGACCACCTCGACGGGGTCGCCGGCCCGCACCCGGCCGGGACGCACCACGGCGAGGTAGGCGCCGGTGGCCCCGTGCTCGGTGAACCGCTTGACCCAGTGCGGCTCGTCCAGCCAGGCCTGGAAGGTTCTGCACGGCGTGCGCGGGGAGCGGACCGTGAGCAGCGGCCCGGTCCCCGGCTCGCCGACCTGCCAGCGCTCGCCGATGACCGCGCCGGTGACGTCGACGCCCTCGGTGGCCAGGTTCTCGCCGAACAGTCCCGGCGGCACCTCCCGGGACAGCTCGGCCGCCCACCAGGCGGCGTCCTCGCGGGCGTAGGCGTAGACCGCCTGGTCGAGCCCGCCGTGGTGACGGGTGTCGATCTGCCGGTCGCCGGCCACTCCGAGCGGGCCGATCTCGACGTCGCCGTCCAGGGGCCGCTTGTCGATGGCGGTCGTGGCCAGGTCACCGCCGCGGTCCGGGACGAGGGCGTGGACAGCGCAGACCGCCGCGAGCCGGCCGGTCACTTCTTGGTCCCGGCGTCCTCGGTGGACAGCGCGGCGATGAAGGCCTCCTGCGGGACCTCGACCCGGCCGACCATCTTCATCCGCTTCTTGCCCTCCTTCTGCTTCTCCAGCAGCTTGCGCTTGCGGGTGATGTCACCGCCGTAGCACTTGGCCAGGACGTCCTTGCGCAGCGCGCGGACGTTCTCGCGGGCGATCACCCGGGCGCCGACCGCGGCCTGGATCGGCACCTCGAACTGCTGCCGCGGGATGAGCTCCTTGAGCTTGGCGGCCATCGCGGTGCCGTAGGTGTAGGCCTTGTCCTTGTGCACGACGGCGCTGAAGGCGTCCACGGTCTCGCCCTGCAACAGGATGTCCACCTTGACCAGCTGGGCGGCCTCCTCGCCGGTGGCCTCGTAGTCCAGCGAGGCGTACCCGCGGGTGCGCGACTTCAGCTGGTCGAAGAAGTCGAAGACGATCTCGGCGAGCGGCAGGCTGTAGCGCAGCTCGACCCGGTCCTCGGACAGGTAGTCCATCCCCAGCAGGGTGCCGCGCCGGGTCTGGCACAGCTCCATGATCGCCCCGATGTACTCGCTGGGCGACAGGACGGTGGCCCGAACCACCGGCTCGTAGACCTCGGCCACCTTGCCGCCGGGGAACTCGCTCGGGTTGGTCACGATGTGCTCGGCGCCGTCCTCCAGGACCACCCGGTAGACGACGTTGGGCGCCGTGGAGATCAGGTCGAGGTTGAACTCCCGCTCCAGCCGCTCCCGCACGATCTCCAGGTGCAGCAGGCCGAGGAACCCGCAGCGGAACCCGAAGCCCAGGGCCGCCGAGGTCTCCGGCTCCCAGACCAGCGCGGCGTCGTTCAGCTGCAGCCGTTCGAGGGCGTCGCGCAGGTCGGGGTAGTCGTCGCCGTCGATCGGGTAGAGGCCGGAGAACACCATGGGCTTGGGGTCCCGGTACCCGGCCAGCGCGATGGTCGCCGGCTGATGGAAGTCGGTGACCGTGTCGCCGACCCGGGACTGGCGGACGTCCTTCACCCCGGTGATGAGGTAGCCAACCTCGCCGACACCGAGCGCCTTCGAGGACACCGGCTCCGGGGAAATCACCCCGATGTCGAGCAGCTCGTGGGTGGCTCCGGTGGACATCATCCGGATCCGCTCGCGGGCGGTGAGCCGGCCGTCGATGACCCGGACGTAGGTGACCACGCCGCGGTAGGTGTCGTAGACCGAGTCGAAGATGACCGCGCGGGACGGCGCGTCGGCGTCGCCGACGGGCGGCGGCACCAGCGAGACGACGACGTTGAGCAGGTCGTTGACACCCTCGCCGGTCTTGGCCGAGACGCGCAGCACGTCGCCGGGGTCGCAGCCGATGATGTGCGCGAGCTCGGCGGCGTACTTGTCCGGCTGGGCGGCCGGCAGGTCGATCTTGTTCAACACCGGGATGATCTGCAGGTCGTTCTCAAGGGCCAGGTAGAGGTTGGCGAGGGTCTGCGCCTCGATCCCCTGAGCGGCGTCCACGAGCAGCACGGCACCCTCACAGGCCGCCAGGCTGCGGGAGACCTCGTAGGTGAAGTCCACGTGTCCCGGCGTGTCGATCAGGTTGAGCACGTAGGTGACGCCGTCCGCCGCGGTGTACGGCAGCCGGACCGCCTGGCTCTTGATCGTAATGCCGCGCTCGCGCTCGATATCCATGCGGTCGAGGTACTGCGCCCGCATGGAGCGCGCGTCGACGACGCCGGTGATCTGCAGCATCCGGTCGGCCAGGGTCGACTTCCCGTGGTCGATGTGGGCGATGATGCTGAAGTTGCGGATCAGCGCGGGGTCGGTGCTGCCCGGGGCGGGAGCGGCTGACAGGTTCGGGGGCACTGGCTTCCTCGAGCGGGCGGACAGGAACGGCTTCGGCGGTGTCGGCAGTGTCGGCAGTGTCGACACCGGAGTCCATGGTCCCACGTCCCCACCCCCCACGTTTCTGCATGAAGGTGCCCTGACTGTGCGCAAGGCCGAAGAAACCCCGCCTTTCATGGGCTTGCGGTCCCGCCCGGACGCCGATGATGAAGGGCGCATTGCTTCGACGACACGCACAGAAGGGCACCTTCATGCAGAAGTCGGGGTCGCCGCGGGGCGAGGTGGTTCTGCGCGACCCGAAGGCGATCCGGGCGCTGGCCCACCCGGCCCGGCTGCTCGTGATCCAGCGGCTGTTCTCCGGAGAGCCGGCCACGGCGACGTCGCTGGCCGAGGTCGCCGGACTGTCCGCCAGCGCGATGAGCTACCACCTGCGGGCCCTGGAGCGGTTCGGCATCGTCGAGCCGGCCGAACCGACCGGCGACGGCCGGGAGCACCCCTGGCGGGCCACCGGCCGCACCATCCGGGTGGACTCCGCGGCGCCGAGCGCCACCATGGCCGTCGAGGGAGCCGTGATCGGCGCGGTGCTCGACAGCACCCGCCAGGAGATCCACCGGTTCCTCGCCGGGCAGGCGGACGAGCCGCAGGAGTGGCGGGACGCGGTCGGGCTGGAGTCCGGAGCGGTGACGGTGACTCCGCAGGAGCTGGAGCAGCTGCGCGACGACCTGGCCGCCCTCCTCTCGCCCTATCGGACCGACCGGCGCAAGCGGCCGCCCCAGGGCGCCCGCCGGGTGCGCTTCACCACGATCGTCGTCCCGCAGGACTGACGACTTCCGACGTCGGCCCGCTCCCCGGAACACCTGAGCTGTTGTACTGGCATATGCGGAGCATTACCTTCGCAGTATGTCTTTCACATCTGCCGGGACTTCCTGGCGGACCCGTGAGTGCTGGTCAGCGCCTCGGCCCGCGCGGTGTCCGAGCTGGGCAACGCGCTGGCCGTGGTCGCCCTGGTCCTGCGTATGCACGACTCAGGGGGCGGGGCCGGCTGGGTCGCCGCCGTCTTGCTGGCCGACGCGGTGCCGATCGCGCTGCTGTCCCCCGCGGCCGGGGTGCTCGTCGACCGGTTCGACACCCGTCGGCTGATCGTGGTCGCGAGCCTGGCCCAGGTCGGACTGTGCACGGCACTCGCCTTCACCAGCAGCACGGCCGCGGGCTTGCGCGGGTGGCCATGCTCGGAGCGTGCACCGCGCTCACCGGGCCGGCATGGGGGGCCCTGGTCCGCCGGATGGTGGTGCCGGCGGCAATGGCCGAGGTGTTCGGGCTGCAGCAGACGCTCTCCGCACTGGCGCTGGTCGCCGGACCCACGCTCGGCGGGCCCCTCATGGGGGCTTACGGGCCCCGGGTACCGCTGCTGGTGGACGCAGCGACGTTCCTCGCCGTGACCGGGGCGGCCGTGGCGATCCGGGTCCGGCGCCGCCCGGACGCCGAGCGGCCCGCGCGCGGCGCCGACGCCACCAGCCCCCGGATGCGCGACGGCTTCGTGCTGATCTGGCGGGACCGTCCGCTCGCCGCGGTGCTCGCCATGCTGTGCGCGTTCATCCTGGTCGGTGAGGTGGTCAACGTGGCCAAGTTGTTCCTCGTCCGCGACGCGCTCGGGGCTTCGGCGACCGCGTTCGGGATGGTCTCGGCGGCCTGGGCCGTTGGGCTGCTGATCGGCGGGGTGCTCGGCGGGACCCGCTTCAGCGCCGTCCAGCAGCTGCGCGCGCTGCTCGGCAGCTCGCTGGTCCTCGCGGTGGCCAGCGGGCTGGCCGGGACCGTGCCCTCCGTCGGCGCGCTGGTCGTCCTGTTCCTCGTGGGCGGGGTGGCCAACGGGGTGCTCGGCGTGTACGTGACGGCCTGGACGATGCTGCGGGTGGACGACGCCGTGATCGGGCGGGTGGGCGCGGCCCTCAACGGGGTCACCCGGATGTCGGGGATCCTGGCCCTCGCGATCGGCGGGCTCGCTGTAGGGCTGCTGGCGCCTCGGCTGGTGTTCGGGCTGTCCGGTGCCGCCGGGGTGGCCGTCGTCCTGGCGTTCCTGCCGCTGCTCGCCCGCGCCGCCTCCATCTGCCCGCTGCCCCGCAGGAAGGTGCCCTTCTGTGCGCAAGGCCGCGCAAACCGCACCTTCATTGATGGCGATGAAGGGTGCCTCACTGCGACAGCACGCACAGAGGGGCACCTTCATGCGGGACGGGGGCTCTAGCCTGGGTCGGATGTGGCGCCGTCTCGTGGACCTGCTGGCCCCTCGCCGTCCGCCGCGTCAGCCCCGTCCGACGCGGCCCGCGCAGACGACGGTGGCGTACGACTACGACGGACCGGTCCGCCTCCTCTACGCCCCCGAGCGGAACGGCGACCCGGACCCCGGCGAGGTGGTGTGGACCTGGGTGCCCTACGAGGAGGACCCGTCGCAGGGCAAGGACCGCCCGGTCGTCGTCGTGGGCCGGGTGCTCGCCGGGCGGCTGGGCGACCTGGCCGTCGTCATGCTGTCCAGCCGGGGCCACTCCGACGACCCCGACTGGCTGGTGCTCGGCCGCGGCGGCTGGGACCGGGAGGGTCGGGTGAGCAGCGTCCGTCTCGACCGGGTGTTCGGCGTGCCGGCGGACGCCGTCCGGCGTGAGGGCGCCACCTTGGACCGGCCACGCTTCGACAAGGTGGCACAGGAGCTGCGCGGGCGGCACGGCTGGGTTTGAGGCCGGGCCTGGCTCGCTGATACCCTCAGACCTCGCGCCTGCGCGCCGTCCTGGCGTGCTCGCAACTCCTGACGAATCGACTGAGGCTGGCACGTGGCGAACATCAAGTCCCAGATCAAGCGCATCCGCACCAACGAGAAGGCGCGGCTGAGCAACAAGGCGACTCGCTCGGCGCTGAAGACCGCGGTGAAGCGGTTCCACGTCGCGGCCGAGTCCAGCGACGTCGACGCGGCCCGCGAGGCGATGACCTCCGCCAGCCGCAAGCTCGACAAGGCGGCCAGCAAGGGCGTCATCCACAAGAACCAGGCGGCCAACCGGAAGTCCTCGATGGCCAAGCAGTTCAGCACCCTCGCCAGCTGAGTCGACTCAGCCGCTGCGACCTCGACGGCGCCGCTCCCCCATCAGGGACGGCGCCGTCAGCCTGCTCCGGTGGTCCCGCAACCGGGACTCAGGCCGAGCGCGCCGCCGTGACCGCCAGCACCGCCCTCTCCAGTGCGTAGCCGGGGTCGGCCGCGCCCCCCATGCCCTTGACGCTGGCATCCGCCTCCGCGACCGCGGCGATGGCTCGGGCCAGGCCGTCCGGCGCCCAGCCGCGGGCCTGGCGGCGCACGATGTCGACCTTCCACGGCGGCAGCCCCAGGTCGCGGGCCAGATCGCCCGCCCGGGCGCCCTGCGGCGCTGACGCGAGCCGCCCCACCTGGCGCAGACCCTGCGCGAGCGCGCTCGTAAGCAGCACCGGCGCCACCCCGCAGCCCAGCGCGAACCGCAGCTGCTCGAGCGCGTCCGAGGTCCGGCCGTCGATGGTCAGGTCGGCCACCTGGAAGCTGGACACCTCAGCCCGGCCGGCGTAGTAGCGCTGCACCACGGACGCCGTGATCGGTCCCTCGGTGTCGGACACCAGCTGGGCGCAGGCGTTGGCCAGCTCGCGCAGGTCGCTGCCGACCGCCTCGAGAAGCACCTGGGAGGCGTCCTCGGCGATGGACCGGCCGGCCCCGGCGATCTCGCCGCGCACGAACCGCAGCCGCTCGGACGGCTTGGGCGTCGGGCACTCGACCTCGGTGGCCCGCACCGCCCGGCAGGCCTCCAGCACGGCCTTGGCCCGGTTCGCGGCGCCCCCGTGGACGACGACGAGGACGACGTGCTCGGCCGGGTCGCACAGCACCGCCGCCACCTCGGCGGCCAAGTCTCCGGACAGCTCGTGCGCCCGGTCGAGGACCAGCACCGTGGTCTCCCCGAACAGCGAGGGACTGGTCAGCTCGACCAGCTGGCCGGGCTCGAGGGTGCCCGGCTCGAGCCGTCGGACGTCGGCCTCCGGGTCGGCCGCCCGCACAGCGGCCACGACGCGCCCGACCGCGCGCTCGGCGAGGAAGGTCTCGGGGCCGAGCACGAGCGTGACCTGGGGCGGCTGCGCGGACATCGCGGCCAGCATGCCATGGCGGTCCGACGACGAGGAAAGCCGCGGTCAGCACCGAGGTCAGCGCCGGGGCAACCACCCGCGGTGACCCGCCGACCACCGCGAGGGCGCCGTTGGCCCCGGCCAGGTTCAGCGTGCTGCGGGCCGGGTGCCCGTAGCTGTTGTCCGCGCCCACCGACAGCAGCGCCGCGCGCGCCCCCACCGCCTCGATGAACGCGGCCAGCTGCACCCGCGACCCGTGGTGGGCGACCTTGAGGACGTCGGCCCGCAGCAGCTCGGGCCGGGCCAGCAGGGCCTGCTGCGCGGCCAGCTCGACGTCACCGCCGAGTAGCAGCACGGCGCCGACGGTCTCGACGCGCAGCACGACGCTGGCGTTGTTCGGCGCCGACCCCTCCCCGTGGATGAGCCGAGGGGACCCCGGTCAGCCGGCCGGCGACCTCCGCCAGCCACGGCGCCACCGGTCCGGTCACGGCAGCGAGGACGCCGAGCCCGGTCGCCGGAGGCACCGCCGGCGCGGCCAGCAGGTTGGCTGGGATGGAGACCAGGCTGACGCTCGGGTTCAGCAGCACCAGCACCGGGGCGACCGCCACCTGCGCCGCGGCCGGGACGGCGAGGGCGTCGGCCAGCCGGCCGGGCAGCACCTGGGCGAACGCCGTCCGCCAGCCGGGGGCCAGCACCAGCAGCCCGGCCGTGGCCAGCACCGACAGGGCGACGCTGGCCGACCGGGCGAGGAACGGGTTCACGACGACGAGCAGCAGCACGGCCGAGGACAGCGCCGGCAGCCCGCGCCGCGGTCCGCCCCTGGTCAGGGCCACCACGGCGACCAGCCCCATGACGGTAGCCCGCAGCACGCTCGGCTCCGGCCGGGCGAGCACCCACGAACCCGGCCAGCCCGAGGACGCCGCCCAGCGGCACGGCCCGGGCACGCAGCCCCACCCAGCGCGCCGTGAGCAGCACGGCTGCCAGCACGACGGCGACGTTTGCCCCGCTCACGGCCACGAGGTGGGTCAGCCCGGAGCGCCGGAAGTCCTCCTCGAGCTCCGCCGGGAGGTTCGTGGTGTCACCGACCACGAGGCCAGGCACCAGCCCGCGCGAGTCGGGGGGCAGCGCGGCGGCGGAGTCCCGCAGTCCGGCCCGTAACCGGGCCGCCGCCTGCTGCAACAGCGAGGGCGGCCCGACCTTGGTCGGCGGGCCGCGGGCGTCGAGCAGCGCCATGACGTCGGCGTCCGGCTCGGGGGGGCCAGCCGGACCGTGGCCCGCGCGCGCTGGCTCGGCAGCAGCCCGGCCCAGCCGTCGTCCGCCGCGAGCACCACCACGGGCAGCCTGGTGCCGAAGGCCGCACCCCTCGCCTGCACCCGCTCGACCCGCGCCCGCAGGACCAGTCCCTCCACCCCGGGGACGCCGGCCGCCGGACGACGGGACCAGCCGCAGGTCTGGGCGGTCCACCTTGCGGAGCTCCGCGGACGCCGGCGCACTCACACCCGCACCCGGTCCCTCAGATCGGCGAACTTCTTCGCGCCGATGCCACTGACCTCGCGCAGCTCGTCCACCGTGGAGATTCATCGGTTAGTGTGGACCTATGGGCGTCACCCGCACGGCCGCTATCTACGCTCGGAGCTCCGTCGAGAATGCGGACTCCATCGCCTCGCAAATCCTGGCCTGCAAGCAGGAGGCCACGGGGCGTGGCTGGTCGGTTAGACCCGAGAACATCTATGAGGACGACGACGTCAGTGCATCCACAAGCCGTCGTCGACCTCAATACGAATCAATGCTCGGAGCGATCCGCAGGGGCGA
>DATCDE010000138.1 GCA_036510875.1 Actinomycetes bacterium | reverse complement strand
CGGCGATGCTCGAGGTCCGGCACTGTCACTGACTACAAGTTGGTTGTCGGTGCTTCCGAATGGGCTGTGGTCAACGCCGTTCAGGTGATGGGGTGGCCCCGGTCCGGGTCACGTTCGCGAGCCGCTGAGGCGAGTATGTCGAGTCCAAGGTGGCGTGCCAGGTCCGCCGCGGCCAGTTGACCTCGGACGCTGTTTCCGGTTTCGTCCAGCGGTGGTGAGTAGGTGGCGAGTCCTCCCTTGCCCGGGGACACGGTGACGAGGGCCCCGCTGATCCCGCTCTTGGCTGGCAGTCCGACTCGCAGCAGCCAGTCCCCCGATGTTTCGTACAAGCCGGCGATCGTCATCACGGCTAGCGTGGCGCGGGCCACATCTGGCTCGATGACCTGCTCCCCGGTCACCGGGTTGACTCCACCATCGGCGAGGGTGGCTCCCATCGTCGCGAGATCCTGCGTGGTCACTTGGACGCAGCTCTGCCGGGTGTAGAGGTCTGTCACCCGTGACGGGGCGCTGCGCAGCGCGCCCCGGGCCGCCAGGACCAGCGCGATGGCCTGGTTGCGCTCGTTGCTGCCGGAGGCGGACTGATACGTCTGTGAGTCAAGGTGCAACTGCCGGCCCGCGAAGCTGGACAGCCCATCGAGTATTCGCGCCCAGTCGCTGTTCGCGTCTCCGTTGGCCAACAGCCCGGTGGTTGCCAGGGCGCCGGAGTTCACCATCGGGTTGGTGAGGCCGCGCGCGTCACGTTCCACCGCGGCGATGGAGTTGAACGGCAGCCCAGTGGCATTGACCCCCACCTGGTCGCACACCTGGTCGACACCATGGGCCCTACAGGCGAGGGCGAAGACGAACGGCTTGGCACAGCTCATCAGGGTGAACTCGGTCGTGCTGTCTCCCGACGAGAACACATGTCCGTCGACCCCGACGATCGTCAAGCCGAACCGATTCGGGTCGGCCCGGGCCAGAGCCGGATACACCGTAGACAGCGAACCCCGCTCGACGCTGCGGAATCGCCGATAGCTGTCGTCCAGGAGCGCCTGCACCGTCGCTTCGGGCGGCAACTGGCCGGTCGACACCGCGCGCACGTCCTGCGGTTGTCGAGGAGCCGTGTCATTGCTCATCCCGTGTCCCGGCGAACCCGTATCGCACGGAGGCCCTCGACGCGGGAGGTCTCTGGAGCGGCAAGGGCCGTCTCATCACGTGGCGTCACGAGGTGCGGGCGTCTCGCTTGGCCTGGCGTCGGGCACCTTGGGCGGCCGAGCTGGCTCCCTTCTTGAGGCTGCGCGGTGTCACCGTACTGGCCGCTCCCGAGCGAGAGGTGGTCGTCGCCGTGCGGGCTGTGGCCCTATTCGCGGGTGCCTTCCTGGTGACGCCGGTCGCGCTCTGAGGCGACTGGCCAGACTTGGCGGCCCGCGCGGCGGACTGCCGCTCTGCTTTCAGTTCGGCGGCGCTGCGCTTTGCGGCAGCGGACAGGGCGCGGCTTACCCGGGCGAGCGCGTCCTCGAACACCTCCGCGCGGTCACGGTCACGGGAACTCTGCGGACGCGCCTTGCCACGGCCTCCGGCCGCCGACACCCGGGCGGCCGCGCCGCGGCGGTAGTTCTTGACGTACTTGCTACGGGCACGACGGATGCGCGTGTGCAGCCCGATGAGCTCGTCCTCGGACAACCCGGCCAGCGCAGCGCGCTGGGTCTCCTCAATGAGTAGCCACTCGGAGTCGGGCAGCGAGTCGATGACAGCGTTGGCCATGGTCTCCCCTTATGGGTGTCGCGGGTCGAGGCGGCCCCGCCTACATCCTGTCCGACGATGTCCCGCAGGGCGAGGGTGCTCTGCCGAGATCGGCGGCCGCCCAGGAGGCGTCGAAGCGCAACCAGAGGACCACGCAATGGTCCACACCAACCGACATCGAGCACGCACAGCTCCACGTTGACGTCTTTCCAACCACGTAAACACTGTGACCCTGCAGTGCCAGCGGCTGCACGCGATGTGATGCCATTAGGAGCGGGGCCTCCCGCTCCGGTGGGTGCCCGAGGGATCCTCGGGTTCTCATCATCCGCACGTTGGAAGGGAGGCCCGCGATGGGTAACGCTGAGGGTGTTGGTGCGGGAGGTGCGTCGTGCTGGTCGTGGTGTGCCAGTGGCGATCGAGGCGACGTGCGGCTGGTACTGGGCGGTGGACGCTTTGCAGGCCGCTGGGTGCCAGGTGCATTTGGCGCACCCGTATGGGATGACGGCGATGCGCAAGCGCAAGCGGGTCAAGACCGACGCGAAGGACGCCTATGAGCTGGCGAACCTGCTGCGGCTGGGGTCGCTGCCGGAGGCGTACATCGCCCCGCCGGAGCTGCGGGAGCTCCGTGAGCTGGTCCGGCACCGGCAGCGGTTGACGCAGGCGAACACGGCGGTCAAGGCCGGGATCCGTGGTGTGCTGGCCAAGCACAACATTCACCTGCCGGTGTCCGACCTGGAGTCCGCCTT
>DATCDE010000137.1 GCA_036510875.1 Actinomycetes bacterium | reverse complement strand
ACCAGCCCGGTGATGGAAAGGACGAGGTCGAGGCGCTTGCGACTCATGGTTACTCCCAGGTGCAGCCCGCACGGCGGGGAAATTGGTTGACGGGTCAATCGTTCGGTAAGCGCACGCTGCGAGGACAGGGCCGAAGGTCCGCATGTGCGCCAGACGAACGTCCTGGAGCTGTTCGCCAGAGCCCGCGAACGGCGGCGACCCGCCAACGGTTGGGACCGCCGGTCCAGCGACGTCGAGCCACGCAACTACCGTTCACCGAAACGTCCGTGGTGGGCCACTGACGGCGTCTCCCTTGAGCACCTCGGCGCCGATAACCGAGTCGCCGGGGTCCGTCCTCGAGCTGGCCACGATGACCGAGTATCCACATCTCGTCGAGATCGGGGGACACGCGCGCAGGTCCGGATACAGCGTCGATCGGGAGTTCAGGTACGGCCTGGATCTCATCTTCGACGCACTGGAACAGACCGCGACAGCGGCGGCTGGCTGAGTCGGGAGCACCCGAGACTCGAACATCCGGGGTTCGGTCGTCTCCGGGAGGCACTGCCTGCGCTTCGGATGGTGCCTGTGGGCGCCCCCCGCGTCGACGCGCTGAGGGGCCCGTGGCTTCGTCGATGTGCGTCAGATCGTGATGGCGAGTTTGCCGCGGGCGTGGTGGGTGGCGAGGTGGCGCAGTGCGTCGGGCACCTCGGCCAGCGGGTACGTCCGCTCGACGGACGGGGCGACGGTCCCGGACTCGATGAGCGACGTCAACTCGGCGATCCCCCTGTTCGGCTTCGCCGAGACGGTGACGAGGCGTTGCGGTCGGGCGGTCATGGATCTGATCACAACGGCGGCGATGGTGGGGAAGGGTCCCATCAGCCCACCCTCCCCAGGTCCCTTGTCGGGGGAGGTGCCCACCGACAGGTACACCCCCGATGGCGTGAGGGCCCGGCGGGTGTCGGCCAGCCGGTGGGTGACGACGACGTCGACGATGACGTCGTACAGCGCCCCGAGGGTCGTGTAGTCGGAGTGCTGGTAGTCGATCACGCGGTCGGCGCCGAGGCTCGTCACCAGCTCGGCGTTGCGCCGGCTGCACACGCCCGTCACCTGCGCGCCCTGCGCCTTGGCGATCTGAACGGCGAAGTGGCCCACCCCGCCGGAGGCGCCGCTGACCAGGACGCGCTGCCCGGGCTGGATCTGGGCCTTCTCGAGCGCCTGCCAGGCCGTGAGCCCGGCGAGCGGGACGGTAGCAGCCTGCTCGAACGACAGGTTTCCGGGCTTGCGCGAGAGCTGGGCCGGGTTGACGGCCGCGTACTCGGCGTAGGCCTGCGTGGCCTCGCCGTAGACCTCATCGCCCGGCCGCAGCCCGGCGACCTCGGCGCCGACCGCCTCCACGACGCCGGCGAGGTCACGGCCCGGGACCTGCTTACGCGGCCGGCGCAGCCCCGTGACCGCCCGGATCAGGCCCGGTCGACCGGTCACGACCGCGAGGTCGGCCATGTTCACCGACGACGCCCGGACACGCACGAGCACATCCCGATCCCCGATCACCGGCGGCTCGATGTCGGCCAGCCGCAGAACATCTGGGCAGCCGTACTCGTGGTACACGATCGCCTTCATCCAGGCACCTCCCAAGGCAACTGCGTCGCGGGCGCCAAACCCCATCCAACTCCTATCCCGATCGGCCGCACGCGCCGGGAGGGCGCCGCGCCGCAGGTGGAGGACCGTCGCCACTTCCCCCACGAGCCAAGGCGCTCCCGGCCACCAAACGGCGGCGGGCACCCAAGGGCGACACCAAAACCGCCACAAACCGCGCGTATCCGTCCGCGTCCGCCCCACCCATAGGGTCCCAGTTAGGGTCCCTGAACAAATCACAGGCCCGATGCAAGATCGTGGATCAAGCCTCTGACGCGAAGATTCGCGGTGCGCTGTACAAATTGCATAAGAAACACGTCGAGCGCCGTGAATCTTCGCGCACCACGGTGCGCCGGAGGCGCCGCGTTGCTGACCTGCGCATTCCCTGGGTGGAGCTAAGGGGACTCGAACCCCTGACCCCTTGCCTGCCGAGCAAGTGCTCTACCAACTGAGCTATAGCCCCAGGTGCCCTCGCGGGCTGGGTAAGAATAGCCGGTCCCCCCGACCGGAACGAAACCGCCCGCACCGCCGGCCCGCGGGCCCGGACGTCGCGGTCAGCGGTCGTCCCCGACGACCGGCTCCGGCAGCGAACCCGCGTTGTGCTCGGTGAGCCGAAACCGGCCGGCGCCGACCTCCTCGATCACCGACCACGCGCAGTTGGCCAGCCCGCCGAGCACACCCCATTGGTCCAGCGGCAGTCCGAGCAGCCGGCCGAGCGCCGCCCGGGTGGTGCCGCCATGGGTGACCGCGACGAGCACGCCGTCGTCGGGCACGCCGGCCAGGTGCTCCAGCAGGGCCGCGGCCGAACGGTCGGCCAGCTCAGTGCGGCTCTCCCCGCCGCCGGCCCGAACGTCCCCCCCGGACCGCCAGGCCCGGTAGCTGGCGCCGTCCACGGCCTCGATCTCGCTCCCCAGCCGACCCTGCCAGCTCCCGGCGTGCAGCTCGCGCAGCCGCGGGTCCGGCCGCACCGACAGCCCGGTGAGCGCGGCCAGCGGCTGGGCCGTCTCCCGCGCTCGCAGCAGGTCCGAGGCGACGATCACACAGGGTGGGAAGGCGGCCACCAGCCGGGCGGCCTGCCGGGCCTGCTCCCGGCCCACGTCGTCCAGCGGGACGTCGGTTTGCCCCTGGAACCGGTTGGCCATGTTCCACGCCGTCCGGCCGTGCCGCCACAGCACGACCCGGCGCACGGTCAGGGCCGTCCCTGCGCCGCCACGGCCGAGCGCCCGGCCCTGACCTCGTCCGGGAGTGCGATGACCGGGCAGTCCTTCCAGATCCGCTCAAGCGAGTAGTAGGCCCGCTCCTCGCCGTGCTGCACGTGGACGACGAAGTCGACGTAGTCCAGCAACACCCACCGGCCGTCGCGCTCACCCTCCCGGCGCACCGGCTTGACCCCGTGCTCGCGCAGCAGCCGCTCCTCGACGGCGTCCACGATGGCCTGCACTTGGCGCTCGTTGGGCGCCGAGCACAGCAGGAACGCGTCAGTGATCGCCAGCTGGTCGCTGACGTCGAACGCCACGATGTCCGAGGCGAGCTTGTCGGCGGCGGCGAGGGCGGCGGTCTCAACGTGGGTGAGGACCTCAGGGGTGGCGGTCACAGGCAGGCTTCCCGGTCTTTCGGACGGCGGCAGGACCCCCCCAGCGTCTCACGCCTTGAAGTCGGCTCCCACGATGACGACGACGTCGGCGATGGTCTGGCCCTGGGCCGCGATGCGCAGGCTGGACTGCGGCAGCCGCAGGGCGGTGGCCACGTCGGCCCCCTCGCGCCGGGACTGCTCGGACGCGTCCGGGATCAGCACCACCGACTTGGCGTAGCCGAACTGCGCGGCGTTGCCCCCGTTGACGTAGGTCAGGCCGGCCGCGATGAGCCGCTTACGGGTGGTCTCCCCCAGCCCGGGCGTGCCCACGCCGTTCTGCACGAGCACCCGCACCGGGCCGGACGCGCGGACCGGCGGCCGCGACCCGGACAGCTGGCTGGTGACCAGCTGCTCGGCCTGCACCTGGTCGAGCACCGACGCCGGCTCGGCGGCGCCGGTGTCCAAGCTGCGCACCGGCAGGTTCTGGTAGGTCATCTGCTGGTCGCGCTCGTCCGACTTGAGGCCGAGCAGGAAGGTCGCCAGCTTCTGGCCGGATAGGGACGCATTCGACCCTGGGCCGAGCTTGGCGACCAGCGCACGCAGCTGGTCGGGCTGGCTGGGCAGCTGGGCGACGACCTGCTGCCAGACCTCGCTGAACCGGGCCAGCCGGCCCTGTTCGGGCTCCCCCGAGCCCAGGTAGCTGGCGTAGACGACGGCCAGCGCGCCGTTCAGCTTCTGCGGGCCAGGCGGGATGAGGACGGTCGCGCCGCCGTTCGCGGTGGGGCGGGTGACCTGGGCCTGCGCGTTCACCTGCACCCCGCCGACCGCGTCCACGAGGGCGGCGAAGGCGGCCGGCTGCAGGGTCCAGGACTCGTCGACGAGGACGCCGAGGGCGTCGGAAAGCGCCAGCGCCGCGCCCGAGGTGGTCCCCAGCGCGGACGCGTCGCCGAAGCTGGACGAGCCGAAGCCCGGCACGTTGACGACCAGGGCGCTGGGCACCAGCACGCCGGCCCCGCTGCCCCCGGACGCCGTGTCGTGGGCCAGCAGCACGCTGGACTGGGCCACGTTCTTGGCCCCGAGCAGCTGCAGCAACAGCGTGGACTGGGTGCGCGCGGGGGCGCCGGCCGGGGTGTCGCTCTTCCTGCCGGAACCCGGGCCCACCAGGAAGGCGACCGCGGCCGCCAGCACGACGAGCACCGCAGCGCCCGCGATCAGCTTGGTGCGCCGGGACGCGCGCTGCTGCCGGGCCTCCCGGGCCGCCACCCGCGGCGGGGGCGGCGGGGGCAGGACGGCGGTGGCGAGCAGCAGCGGGCCGGCGTCGACCGAGGCCGAGACCGAGGCCGGAGCGGCGTCGATCTCCTCGGCGGCACGCCGGTGCTTGCCGCTCATCGGCCGCTCAGCTGGCCGTAGAGGCCGCGCTTGGCGATGTACTGGACGACTCCATCGGGCACGAGATACCAGATCGGCCGATTCAGTCGGATTCTTTCGCGACAAGCGGTACTGGAAATTGCCAGCGCGGGGATTTCGACCAGGCTGACCCGCCCCTTGGGCAGCCCCGGGTCGGCCAGCGCGTGCCCCGGACGGGTCACCCCGATGAAGTGGGCCGAGCTCACCACCTCGTCGGCGTCCCGCCAGGAGACGATCTGGGAGAGCGCGTCCGCCCCGGTGATGAAAAACAGCTCGGTGCTCGGGCCCCGCTCGGCACGCAGCTCACGCAGCGTGTCCACTGTGTAGGTGGGGCCGCCCCGGTCGATGTCGATCCGGCTCACGCTGAACCGGGGGTTGGACGCGGTGGCGATCACCGTCATGAGGTAGCGGTCCTCGGCTGCGCTCACGTCGCCCCGGGTCTTCTGCCACGGCTGACCGGTGGGCACGAAGACCACCTCGTCCAGGGCGAACAGCGCGGCGACCTCGCTGGCCGCCACCAGGTGGCCGTGGTGGATCGGGTCGAAGGTGCCGCCCATGACCCCCAGCCGGTGCGCCTCCACGCAGGGAAGGCTAACCGTCCGCGCGCGCTCAGCCGGGCAGCGCGACCCGCGCCTCGCCGGAGTACACCGTGATCCGCCCGTCGCGGACGAACCCCACGAGGGCCATCCCGAACTCCCGGGCCACGTCGACGGCCAGGCTGGACGGCGCGGACACGGCGACCAGCGCGGGGATCCCCGCGGTCAGCGCCTTCTGGACGATCTCGAAGGAGGCCCGCCCGCTGACCACCAGCACGGTCCCGGTCAGGGACGGCGCGCCGCCGAGGAGCGCCCAGCCGATCACCTTGTCCACCGCGTTATGCCGCCCGACGTCCTCCCGCACGACCAGGGCCGTCCCCGTGTACGGGTCGAACAGGCCGGCGGCGTGCAGGCCACCGGTCCGGTCGAACACCTCCTGCCGGGCCCGCAGCTGCTCGGGCAGGCCGGCCAGCCAGCCGGGGTCCAGCCGCTCGTCGGCGTCCGGCTCGGGCAGCGTCCGGCCCAGCGCGCGCAGGTCGGCCACCGTCTCCCGGCCGCAGACGCCGCAGGCGCTGGAGACCACGAACCCGCGCGGGGCCAGCCCGGTGACCCGTTCCGCCGCGGCGCCGGACAGCTCAGCGGTGACCACGTTGAACCGCTCGTCCGGCTCCAGGTCGGCGTCCGTGCAGTAGCGCAGCGAGCGCAGGTCCTCCGGCCCGGTGACGACACCCTCACCGTGCAGCCAGCCGGCAGCGAGCTCGAAGTCCGCGCCCGGCGTGCGCATGGTCACCGCGAGCCGCCGGTCCCCGGCCCGGATCTCCAGCGGCTCCTCGGTGGCCAGCTGCTCCTCGCGGCCGCGGACGTCCGCGCCGTCGATCCGCAGCCCGCGCGTCCTGGTCACCGGGCCAGCCATCCTCGCACCGTACCCGCTGCCGACTTGCCAGGGTGAGGACGACGTATAGCCCGTCGTCACCCTGACAGGTGACGGGTGACGAAGTGCTCGAGCTGCGCGACCGTGCGGCACTCCACCATGTCCATGACCTCGGCGTAGGCGAGCGCTGAGGAGTCCCCGCTGCCCCACTGGCCGCGCGGCTCCGGGTTGAGCCAGTACGCGTGCCGGGCCTCCCCGGCCAGCCGCCGGAGCACCGGCAGCGCCGGGCTGCGGTAGTTCGTCCGCCCGTCCCCGAGCACGAGCAGCGACGTGCGCGGCGTGATCGCGTCGGCGTAGCGCTCGGCGAACACCTCGAAGGCGTGCCCGTAGTCGGAGTGCCCGTCGAACCAGACCAGCTCGGCCTCGCGGGCCATCCGAGCCAGCGCGTCGGGCAGGTCCTCGGCCCGGTCCAGGAACCGGGTCACCTCGTCGGTGGTGTCGATGAACCCGAACGCGCGGACCCGGGTGAACTGCTCCTTCAGCGCCCAGGTGAGCAGCAGCGTGAAGTGCGCGAACGACGCCACCGAGCCGGACAGGTCGCACAGCACCACGAGCTCCGGCTTGTGCGGGCGGCGCGGCCGGTGGTGGGTGGTGATCGGGACCCCGCCGCTGCCCAGGGACGCCCGTACGGTCCGCCGCACGTCCAGCCGCCCCGACCGGCCGGACCGGCGTTGCGCCGCCAGCCTGGTCGCCAGCCTGCGGGCCAGCGGGTACACCTGCCGCCGCAGCGCGAGCAGGTCGTCGCGGGAGGCACGCAGGAAGTCGACCTGGTCGACCAGCGGCCGGACGGCGGTGCGGGCGACCTGCTCGGCGCCCTTCTCCTCGGCCAGCCGCCGCCGGATCTCGCCCTCGACGGCCTGCTCGAACGCACGCACCCGCTCCCGAGCGGCGACCCGGGCGACCTCCTCGGTGAACGCCGTCCGCTCGGTCCCCCCGCCGCCAAGCAGACCCTCGATCAAAGCGGCCACCAGCGTGTCCGGGGAGATCGCCCGCAGCACCCGGTAGCCGAAGAACGACTGCCGGCCGGGGCGGCTCTCGGCGCGACCGAACGCGGCCACCGCCTCCCTGGCCAGCCGGGCGACGGCGGCGTCGTCGCTGTCGAGGAGCGCGTCCAGCAGCCGGGCCCGGAACTGCTCGTGCAGGTCCCCGGCCGCACCGGAAGGCTCCGCCGACGCGTCGCCCGACGCGTCGCCCTGGTCAGCCACCCCCGGCTCCCCCACGAGCGGCGGGAACCACAGGTCGAACAGCGCGTCGAACGCGGGCCGGTGGGCCGGCCGCTTGAGCAGCGTCGCGGCGAGAGCCGCGCGCAGGCCGTCCCGGTCGAGCAGGTCGACGGCGACCATCGCCGATGCGGCGTCCAGGGTCTCGGCGACCGACACCGGCACCCCGGCCGCCCGCAGCGCGTGCACCAGGCCCAGCGCGCGGTCGAGCAGGCCGGCGCTCACGGGCAGCCTCTCAGCGGTCCTTGTTCAGCCGGGTGACGATGAACAGCGCGACGAGGAGCACGACGAACGCGCTGATCCCCATGACCAGAGGCGCCGGGGTCTCGTGCGGGAAGAACTCGGCGGACGCCGGCAGGGCTGCGTGGATGTTCGCACTCATGGCGGGCAGCGTATCGGCCGGACTCCGGCAGGTCAGCGCATCAGCGCCGCAATCTCGTCCAGCAGGGTCCGGGACAGCTCGGCGCGGCAGACCAGCAGGTCCGGCAGGGACACGTCCGGCTGGTTGTAGACCAGCGGCGAGCCGTCCACGCGGGAGGCGTGCAGCCCGGCCGCCAGGGCCACCGCCACCGGGGCGGCGGAGTCCCACTCGGACAGGCCGCCGGTGTGCAGGTAGGCGTCCACCTCGCCCCGGACCACGGCGGCCGCCTTCACCCCGGCCGACCCCATGGGCACCAGGTCGAGGTCCAGCCGGTTCGCCAGGGCGCGGGCCAGCGCGGGTGGCCGCGAACGGCTCACCGCGAGCCGCAGCCGCCCCGGGAGCGGGCCGGACGGCGTCGTCGGGGCCGGGTCGGTGGACAGCAGCACCCCGAGGTCGGGCAGCGCGACCGCACCGACGGCCAGCGAGCCGCGCTGCCACAGGGCCACGTGCACCGCCCAGTCGGCGCGACCGCGGGCGAACTCCCAGGTGCCGTCGAGCGGGTCGATGATCCAGACCCGGTCGGCCGTGAGCCGGGCCCCGTCGTCAGCCGCCTCCTCCGACAGCACGGCGTCGGCGGGCCGCTCCGCGGACAGCCGGGTGTCCACCAGTCGCTGGGCCTCCCGGTCACCGAGCGCACCGAGCTCACGCGGCTCGGCGGCCGGGTGGTCGTCGCGGACGGCGAGCAGCAGCTCCGCGACCTCGGCGGCCAGCCGGGTGGCTAGCTCGGCGTCCTCACTGGGCACTCAGCGGCGCCCGGTCGAAGTCGACGCCGTCCCCGCGCAGCGCCCACCGCAGCCGGTCGCGGCGGACCCGTTCGGCGTGCCGGGCGATCCAGAAGCACAGGGCGGCCAGCGGCAGCTCGATGAACAGGGCCGAGCCGAACGCGCTGAGCATCTGGCCTTGGCCGTGGGAGGTCATCACGTCGAACCACGCGTCCACCACGAGCAGCGTCCCGGTCATCACCGCGGGGATCTGGACAGAGTCGCGTCCGCGCAACGCCACCCGGCCGGTCCGCGCCAGCATGATCACCAGCAGCACGTCGAAGCCGACCCAGGCCATCCGGTAGTGGCCGGTGTACTGGTGCTTAGGCAGTGTCACGGCCAGCACGCCGATCCACGGGACGGTTAGCGCCGCGAGCACGATGAACGACGGTCCCACCCAGCGCGGCGCCGGCGCCGGTGGGTCCGGCTGCCCGACCGCGGTGTCAGCCTCTGACATGCCCGTCCCCCGTCACCACGTAGGTCGTCGAGGTCAGCTCCGGGAGCCCCATCGGGCCGCGGGCGTGCAGCTTCTGCGTGGAGATCCCGATCTCCGCGCCGAACCCGAGCTCGCCGCCGTCGGTGAACCGGGTGGACGCGTTCACCATCACGGCGGCGGCGTCCACCCCGGCGATGAACCGCCGGGAAGCCGGGCCGTTCTCGGTGACGATCGCCTCGGTGTGCCCGCTGCCGTGGCGGCGGATGTGCGCCAGCGCGGCGTCCAGGTCGGGGACGACGGCCGCGGCGAGGTCCAGCGAGAGGTACTCGGTGTCCCAGTCCTCGTCGGTGGCCGGCACGAAGGCCACCCCGGCGTCCCCCGCGTACCCGGCAACGGTGTCGTCGCCGTGCACGGTCACCCCGGCCTCCCGCAGCGCCTCGAGCGCCACCGGCAGGAACCTGGGGGCGACCGCCTGGTGGACGAGCAGGGTCTCGGCCGCGTTGCAGACGCTGGGCCGCTGCGCCTTGGAGTTCACCAGGATCCGCACGGCCTTGGCGAGGTCGGCGTCCGCGTCGACGTAGACGTGACAGTTGCCCACCCCGGTCTCGATGACCGGCACGGTCGACCCCTCGACCACGCTTCGGATCAGTCCGGCGCCGCCGCGCGGGATCAGCACGTCGACCAGTCCGCGAGCGGTCATCAGGTGCTGCACCGACTCCCGGGAGGTCCCCGGCACCAGCGTGACGGCGTGCCGGGGCAGGCCGGCGGCCTCGAGGGCGTCCTGCATGACGGCGACGAGCGCCGTGTTCGACGCGCGCGCGGACGACGAGCCGCGCAGCAGCACCGCGTTGCCGCTCTTCAGGCACAGCCCGGCCGCGTCGACCGTGACGTTGGGCCGAGCCTCGTAGATGATCCCGATGACCCCCATGGGCACCCGGACCTGGCGCAGCTCCAGGCCGTTCGGCAGCCGCGACCCGCGGACCACCTCGCCGACCGGGTCCGGCAGGTCCGCGACCTGGCGGAGCGCGGCGGCGATGTCGGCCAGCCGGCCCTCGGTGAGCGCCAACCGGTCGGTCATCGCGGCCGGGGTGCCGTCGGCCCGGGCCCGCTCGACGTCCTCGGCGTTGGCGGCCAGCACGGCGGCCGACTCCTTCTCCAGCGCGTCGGCCATGGCGAGCAGCGCGGCGTCCTTGGCCGCACGGGTCAGCGGGGCCAGCAGCACGGCGGCGTCCCTGGCCAGCCGGGCCGCCTCGAGGACGGCGGCGCGCTCGTCGATCGGGTCACTCATCCTGGAAGGGTAGCCGCCCACCCAGCGGGGAGCAGCCTCAGCCGCCGCCGAAGGGGCGGACGGCGCCGGCCGGCGCGAGCCGCACGTCGAGCTCGCCGCGGGCGCCGCGCAGGCTGAACGTCTCGCGATCGATGACCTCCAGACCCACGACGCTCCAGGGCGGCAGGCCGGCGCTGAGCCGGTGCTCGCCCCACAGCCGCAGGGCAAGGGCTGCGGCGTCCTCGAGTCGCTCGGCCTCCTCCCAGTACCGCACCTCGGCGCAGTCGGCCGAGTAGCGCCCGGCGAGCAGGAAGGGCCGTTCGTGCTGCAGCCGCTCGAGCCCGGCGCGTACCTCGCCTGGGGGGACGGCGGCCCCGTGCACCGTGAGGGTCACGTGCCACATCCGGCCGGCGGGGCCAGCGCTGGGGCTGGAGCTGGGGCTGGAGCTGGAGATGGGGCTGGGCAGAGCACCGTGCACGCGCCCTCCCTGTCAGCCGTGCAGCACCACCAGGTCGTCGCGGTGGACGACCTCCCGCTCGTACCCCGGGCCGAGCTCACGAGCCAGATCCCGGGTCGACCGGCCCAGCAGGCCGGGCAGTTCCGACGCATCGAAGTTGACCAGACCGCGGGCCACCGTGCGACCGGTTTCGTCCAGAAGGTCGACCGGGTCCCCGGCCTGGAACCGACCGTCGACCGCGGTGACCCCGGCCGCGAGCAGCGACATCCGCCGCTCCACTACGGCCCGCACGGCGCCGGCGTCCAGGTGCAGCCGGCCCTGCGGCGCCGTGGCGTGGGCCAGCCACAGCAGCCGGGTCGCCGTCCGGTGCCCGGTGGGCTGGAAGTGCGTGCCGACCGGCTCCCCACGCAGCGCCGCGCCGGCCCGCGCGGCCGACGTCAGCACGACCGGGATGCCGGCGGTCCCGGCGATCCGCGCCGCCTCGACCTTGGTCACCATCCCGCCGGTGCCGACCCCGGAGCGGCCGGCCCGGCCCAGCCGGACGTCGACGAGGTCCTGCGGGCCTCGCACCTCGGGGAGCAGCCGGGCGCCCGCACGGCCCGGGTCGCCGTCGTAGAGCCCGTCGACGTCGGAGAGCAGGACCAGCAGATCGGCGTGCACCAGGTGGGCCACCAGGGCGGCCAGCCGGTCGTTGTCCCCGAACCGGATCTCCTGGGTAGCCACGGTGTCGTTCTCGTTGACGACGGGGACGGTGCCCATCTCCAGCAGCCGCTGCAAGGTGCGCTGGGCGTTGCGGTAGTGGGTGCGGCGGACGACGTCGTCGGCGGTCAGCAGCACCTGCCCCACCGTCAGCCGGTGCCGGGCGAACGCCGCCGTGTAGTGGTGAAGCAGCAGGCCCTGGCCCACGCTCGCGGCCGCCTGCTGCGTGGCGAGGTCCCGAGGACGCTGGACCAGCCCCAACGGGGTGAGCCCCGCGGCGATGGCACCGGAGGAGACGAGCACCACCTGGACGCCGGCCTCGAGCCGGGCCGCGACCTCCTCGACCAGCAGTCCGACGGCGCCGACGTCGAGCGCACCGTCCGCCGTCGTGAGCGAGGACGACCCGACCTTGACGACGACCCGCCGGGCCGCCACGACGTCCTTTCGCACGCCTACCGCCGGTCGAGCCGCGCGTCCGTGCCGCGCGGACCGGGCAGCAGCTCGGCACCCGCGGACATCGTCGGCTCCCAGTCGAAGACCACCGAGTCGTCGAGCGGGCCGATGAGCACCGCGTCGCCCGTTCGGGCCCCGGCCGCGCGCAGCGCGTCCTCGACCCCGAGCCGGGCCAGCCGGTCGGCCAGGTAGCCGACCGCCTCCTCGTTGGAGAAGTCGGTCTGCCGGACCCAGCGCTGCGGCTTCTCGCCGATGACCCGGAACCGGTCGCCCTCGCGCACCACCCGGAACCCGACCTCGTCGACGGCCTTGGGCCGCAGCACGATACGGGTGACCTCCGGCTCCGCCGCCGCGGCCCTGGCCGACCGCACGATGTCGGCCATGCCGAAGCCGAGGTCGCGCAGCCCCTCGTGCGAGACGGCGCTGACCGCGTACACCTGGTAGCCACGGGCCTCGAGGTCGGGCCGGACCAGCTCGGCCAGGTCGCGGGCCTCGGGCACATCCACCTTGTTGAGCACCACGAGTCGGGGCCGGTCGGCCAGGTCGGTCGCGTAGTCGGTCAGCTCGTTCTCGATCACATCGAGGTCGGACGACGGGTCGCGGTCCGGCTCGAGGGTGGCGCAGTCCAGCACGTGCACGAGCACCGAGCAGCGCTCCACGTGCCGCAGGAAGTCCAGCCCGAGGCCCTTGCCCTCGCTGGCCCCGGGGATCAGCCCGGGCACGTCGGCCACGGTGAACCGGAAGCCGCCCGCGTCGACCACGCCGAGGTTGGGCACCAGGGTGGTGAACGGGTAGTCGGCGATCTTCGGCTTGGCCGAGGACATCGCGGCGACGAGCGAGGACTTGCCGGCGCTGGGGTAGCCGATCAGGCCGACGTCCGCGACGGTCTTGAGCTCCAGGACGATGTCGGCGCTGTCGCCCGGCTCGCCGAGCAGCGCGAAGCCGGGCGCCTTGCGCCGCGGCGACGCCAGCGCCGCGTTGCCGAGCCCGCCGCGGCCACCCTGGGCCAGCACGTATCGCGACCCGGCGCCCACCAGGTCGGCGAGCACCTCCCCGTCGGCGGTGGTGACCACCGTGCCGTCGGGGACCGCGAGCACGAGGTCCTCGCCGTCGGCGCCGTCCCGGTGGCCGCCCTGGCCGGGTCGACCGCTGGTGGCCCGCCGGTGCGGCGCATGGTGGTAGTCCAGCAGCGTGGTCACGGACGGGTCGACGACCACCACGACGTCGCCGCCGCGGCCACCGTTACCGCCGTCCGGACCGCCGAGCGGCTTGAACTTCTCCCGGTGCACCGAGGCGCAGCCGTGGCCGCCGTCACCGGCGGCGGCGTACACGACGACGCGGTCCACGAAGGTCGCCATGCTCGTCTCCTCTCGCCGGTCGGTCGGGTGCTACGGGGCCGTTCCTGCTGCGCTGCTCATGAGCCGATCATGCAACGAGGGCGGTGCCGGTCACGCAGACCGGCCCGCCCTCGCGGCCACAAACTGTTGCTCGTCGGGGCGGCTACTCCCCCGCCGGGACGATGTTCACGACCCGACGTCCGCGCCGGGTCCCGAACTCCACCGCGCCCGCGGTCAGCGCGAACAGGGTGTCGTCGCCGCCGCGCCCCACGCCGGCGCCCGGGTGGAAGTGCGTGCCGCGCTGCCGGACGAGGATCTCGCCGGCGCTGACCAGCTGGCCGCCGAACCGCTTGACGCCGAGCCGCTGGGCGTTGGAGTCGCGCCCGTTCCTCGAGGAGGAGGCGCCCTTCTTGTGAGCCATGGGTCGTCGACCTACTTCGTCTCGATGCCGGTGATCTTGACCTGGGTCAGCGACTGCCGGTGGCCCTGCCGCTTGCGGTACCCGGTCTTGTTCTTGTACTTCAAGATGTCGATCTTGGGACCCTTGGTGTCTCCCAGGATCTCGGCGGTCACGGTCACGCCGGCGAGCGCCGAGGCGTCGCTGGTGACGGTGTCGCCGTCGACGAGGAGCAGGGCAGGAAGCGTGACCGTGCTACCGGCCTCGCCCTGGAGGCGGTTGACCTCGAAGACGTCGCCGACGGCGACCTTCTCCTGGCGGCCACCGGCACGGACGATCGCGTACACCGCGGTACTCCTGTCTTGCTGGTTCGACGGGCGTCCGACCGCGCCCGCGAGGGGCCCGGACGACGACGTGATGACGACGTGATGGTCGGCGCGCGCACAGCACGCCAAAGGACAAGGGTACGGACCCGTGCCACGAGGGGTCAAACCGGGGCGCACCCTCCGCCGGTGAGGTCGGCGAGGCGGACCACGCGGTCGCCCACGAGCTGGGCCTCGACAATGTCGTGGGTCACATGGATGGCCGGGGTGCCCAGGCGGTGCAGCAGCGCCCGGACGTCGACGGCGAGCCGGTCGCGAAGCTCCCGGTCGAGCGCGCCGAACGGCTCGTCCAGCAGCAGTAGCCGGGGGTTCGGGGCCAGCGCCCTGGCCAGCGCGACCCGCTGCGCCTCCCCGCCGGAGAGGGTGACCGCCCGGCGCCGGGCGCAGCCGGCCAGGTCGACCAGGGCCAGCAGGTCCTCCACCCGGTCGGCGGCCTCGGTTCGCGGCATCCCGGCCGCCCGCAGCCCGTAGGCCACGTTGCGACCGACGTCCAGGTGCGGGAACAGCAGCGGGTCCTGGAACACCAGGCCGAACCCCCGGCGGTGGGTCGGGACCGCCGTCAGGTCCTCGTCGTACCAGCGGATCCGCCCGGACGCCGGCACCTGCAGCCCCGCGATCACCTGCAGCAGGGTGGACTTGCCCGACCCGCTGGGCCCGAGCAGGCAGACCACCTCGTCCGGCTGCACCGCCAGGCCGACACGGTCCAGCAGCAGCCGCTCGCCGTAGTACACCGTGACGTCGGACACGGTCAGCGCGGCGGTCACATCTGCCCCGCGTGGCCGCGGCGCAGCCGCTCGGTCGAGAGCATCACCGCGGCCGTCACCACCATGAGGACCGTGGCCAGCGCCATGGCCGCACCGTACGGCTGGGCCCCGGGCCGGCCGAGCAGCCGCACGATCTGCACCGGCAACGTCGGCGCGTCCGATCGCGCGAGGAACGCGGTGGCGCCGAACTCCCCCAGCGACACCGCGAACGCGAACCCGGCGGCGATGCCCAGCGCACGGGACAGCAGCGGCAGGTCGACCGTGCTCCAGGCCCGCAGCGGGCCGGCTCCCAGCGACCCGGCCACCTGCCGCAGCCGCGGGTCCACCGACCGGAGAACGGGCAGCACGGTGCGCAGCACCAGCGGGACGGCGATCAGCGTGTGGCCGAGCGGGACCATGATCCAGGAGCCGCGCAGGTCCAGTGGCGCCTGCGCGAACGTGATGAGCAGGCCGAACCCCACGGTCACCGCGGACGTGCCCAGCGGCAGCATGACCGCGGTGTCCAGCAGCCGGGCACCGCGACGGGCGTACGCCACCGCCATGGCGGCCAGCCCGCCGATCAGCACGGCCAGCACCGCAGCCACCACGGCGTAGGTCAGGGAGACCCGCAGCGAGGCCAGCGGCGGGGCGTACCTCGTCGTCCCGGCGTCGATCGAGTCCAGGGCCCGCCACCAGTCCAGCCCCCACCCGCCGTCCACCCGGACCGAGCGGAGCACCAGGGCCGCCATCGGCGCGACCAGCAGCACCAGGATCGTCGCCAGCACGCCGGCGAACAGCAGCCGCTGACCCGGCCGACGCGGGCGCACCAGTGTCTCGGTGGGGTCGGCCCGCAGCTTCTGCCCCACCGCCAGCCGGGACTGCAGGCTGGCGGAGACCAGCAGCACCAGCCCGAGCCCGGCGATCTGCAGGACGGCGAGCGCCGAAGCCCCAGCCAGGTCGAGCAGCTGCGCGGTGCGCTGGTAGATCTCCACCTCGAGGGTCACCGTGGTGGGTCCGCCGAGCACCAGCACGACCCCGAACGACGTGAACGTGAACAGGAACACCAGCGCGGCCGCCGCCAGCACGGCCGGGCGCAGCAGCGGCCAGGTGACCGTGCGCAGCACCCGCCAGGGGCTGCCCCCGAGGGTTCGGGCGGCCTGCTCGTAGCGCGGGTCGATGTGCGCCCACAGGCTGCCCACCACGCGCACCACCACGGCGTAGTTGAAGAACACGTGCGCGACCAGGATCGCCCCCAGCGTGCCCACCCACGCGGCGGGCAGCAGCGCCCGGAAGGCCAGCCCGACCACCACCGTGGGCAGCACGAACGGCACCGTCGCGACGGCGAGCAGCAGCCGGCGGCCGGGGAACGCGTAGCGGTTGAGGACGTAGGCGCCGGGCAGCCCCACGAGCAGGGTCAGCACCGTGCTCAGCACCGCCTGGCCGAAGGTGAACCCGATGACCCGCCAGGTCTCCGGCCGGCTGAGCACCTGCAGGGACTCCGACGACAGCCCCCGCGCGATGATCCTGACGACCGGCCAGCCGAAGAACAGCGCCAGGAAGGCCAGCGGCACGATCGCGAGCAGCCACGCCGGCAGCGGGCGGGACACCGCGGTCGGCGTCTCCGACCGCACCGGGTCAGGGGCGAGAACCGAGGTCAGCGCAGCACCGCCGACGTCCAATCGTCCACCCAGCGCTGCCGGTTCTTGGCGATGTCGGCCGGCGGCAGGGTGAGCGGCTGCTTCGGGGTCGCCGCGAACTTCTGGAAGACCTCCGGCAGCGGGGTCCCGGCCCTGGCCGGGAACACGAACATCGACAGCGGGACGTCCGCCTGGAACGCCGCGGTGAGCATCCAGTCGACGACGGCGCGCGCCGCCTGCTCGTGCTCGGTGCCCCGCAGCACCCCGGCGAACTCGACCTGCCGGAAGCACCCGTCGCTCATCACGCTGGTTGAGGGCCTGGTGGGCTTGGGGTCCTTCGCGTAGACGATCTCGGCCGGCGGGCTGGACGCGTAGCTGACGACGATCGGCTTGGTGCCACCCTGACTCCCGCCGGAGAACGCGCCCTCGTACGCCTCGGTCCAGCCGTTGACCACCTGGACGCCGTTGGCCCGCAGCTGCTTCCAGTAGTCGAGGTAGCCGCTGTCCCCGTAGCGGGCGATCGTCGCGAGCAGGAAGGCAAGCCCGGGGGACGACGTCGCCGGGTTCTCCACGACCAGCAGTCCCTTGTACTTCGGGTCGGTGAGGTCCGCCAGCGTCTGCGGCGGCAGGACGCCATGCGCGGCGAACCACCGGTCGTCGAGGTTGACGCAGACGTCGCCGTAGTCGATCGGGGTGACCGCGTAGCCGGGCACCAGTGCAGCCAGCTCAGGCCGAACTTCGCCGAGCGCCTGCGCCCGGTAGGGGGCGAACAGCCGGGCGTCCAGGGCACGGGAAAGCAGCGTGTTGTCGACCCCGAACAGCACGTCGCCCTCGGGGTTGCCCGCGGTGAGCACCGCCTTGTTCACCACTTCTCCGGCGTCCCCGCCGGTGACCACCTTGACGGTGATGCCGGTGCGCGCCGTGAAGGCGTCGAGCACCTTCTGGGTGACCGCGAACGAGTCATGGGCGAGCAGGGTGACCGTGACCGGCGCAAAGCTGGCCGCCGGTGGGGAGCCGACGTCCGCGGCGGTGCTGGCGGCGGTCCCTCCCCCGGACCCGCCCGCGCAGGCCGCGAGGAGTAGCGCGGATACGGTGGCACCGAAGACGAACGTGAGGCGCCGCATGGCCGATCCCTCCGCTGGCATTACCCAGATCAGGTGTGAGGGTCGGTGGTGGCGGCCACCCTCTCAGCCCGGCGTTCCTCCGAGCTCCCCTGGTTGGTCCGGTTGTTCGGCGTCCAACCTACTCGGGGTGCTACCCCGCAGCAGCCTCCGGGCCGGTCTCCTTCTTGCCCCGCCGCCGACGACGCGGAGTCTCTGCCGGCTCCTCGACGCGAGGCGCGGCCTTGGTCTCCACCGGTTCCAGGTGGGTGAGGATCCCCCGGCCCCCGCAGTGCGGGCACGGCTCGGAGAACGCCTCGACCAGGCCCTGCCCGATCCGCTTGCGGGTCATCTGGACCAGGCCGAGGGAGGTGACCTCGGCGACCTGGTGCTTGGTGCGGTCGCGTCCCAGGCACTCGGCCAGCCGGCGCAGCACCAGCTCGCGGTTCGACTCGAACACCATGTCGATGAAGTCGATGACGATGATGCCGCCGATGTCGCGCAGCCGGAGCTGGCGGACGATCTCCTCCGCGGCCTCGAGGTTGTTCTGGGTCACCGTCTCCTCGAGGTTCCCCGACCCCTTGCCGGTGAACTTGCCGGTGTTCACGTCGACGACGGTCATCGCCTCGGTGCGGTCGATCACCAGCGAGCCCCCGGAGGGCAGCCACACCTTGCGGTCCAGACCCTTGGAAATCTGCTCGTCGATGCGGTAGGCCGCGAACACGTCATCCTCGCCCTGGTACCGCTCGGCACGCTCCATCAGCTCGGGCGCCACGTGGCCGACGTAGGCCTCGACGACGTCCCAGGCGTCGTCCCCGGCCACGATGAGCCGCGCGAAGTCCTCGTTGAACAGGTCCCGGATGACGCGGACGGTGAGGTCCGGCTCGCTGTACAGCGCGGTCGGGGCCGACGCGGTCTTGGACTTCTTGGCGATGTCCTCCCACTGGGCCTGGAGCCGGCTGACGTCGCGCGTGAGCTGCTCCTCGGTGGCGCCCTCCGCCGCGGTCCGCACGATCACGCCCGCGTCGTCGGGGACGACCGACTTGAGGATCCCTTTGAGCCGGGCCCGCTCGGTGTCGGGCAGCTTGCGGCTGATCCCGCTCATCGAGCCGTCGGGCACGTAGACGAGGAACCGCCCAGCCAGGCTGATGTTGGCGGTGAGCCGGGAGCCCTTGTGGCCGATCGGGTCCTTGGTGACCTGCACGAGAACGCTGTCCCCGGACTTCAGTGCGTGCTCGATCCGCCGCTGCTGACCATCAGCGAGGCCGGCGGCGTCCCAGTTCACCTCACCGGCGTAGAGGACGGCGTTGCGGCCACGACCGATGTCGACGAAGGCTGCCTCCATGCTCGGCAGCACGTTCTGCACCTTGCCGAGGTACACGTTGCCGACCATCGTCGAGGAGGACCCCGAGGCCACGTAGTGCTCGACCAGGACGTCGTCCTCGAGGACCGCGATCTGGGTGAGGTCGCCGCGCTGGCGGACCACCATGACCCGGTCGACCGACTCGCGCCGAGCCAGGAACTCGGCCTCGGTCAGGACCGGGGGTCGCCGCCGGCCGGCCTCACGGCCCTCCCGACGGCGCTGCTTCTTGGCCTCCAGCCGGGTGGACCCGCGCACGGCGGCGGCGGTGTCGCTCTCGACCTTCCTGCGCGGCTCACGGACGTGGACGACGGTCCGCTCCGGGTCGTCCGGCCCCAGGGTGCCCTCGAGCTGGCCCTCGGCACTGGTCCCCCGGCGGCGACGGCGACGACGGCGGGTCGCCGACGAGCCGGTCTCGCCCTCCTCGGTGTCGGCGTCGGCCGCCGGTCCCGCCTCGGCGACGGCACCCTCGGAGGTCGGCTCGACACCCGGTTCGGTCTCCTCGCCGGAGCCGTCCTCCCCGTTCTCGCCGGCCGGCTTGCGGCGGCGGCCGCGCCCGCCGCGGCGGCGACGCTTGCGGCGCGGGCCTTCCGGGCCTTCTTCGCCCTCTACGTCGCCGTCCTCACCCTCCGACTCATCCTCAAGGTCAACTTCAGGTTCAGCCTTGGGGACGGGGGCGATGGCCCTGCCGGCTGCCGCGACCTCTTCCTCGATCTGCTCCTCGGGCTCCTCGATGGGGGCGACCTCCGGCGCCTGGAACATGGCCGGCACGCTCGGCGCTGCCGCGCGGCGTCGGCGGGTGGCCGGCGCCGCAGCGGGCTCTTCCGCTGCCGTCGACGCCTCGACGGGTGGCCCCGCGGCGAACGGGTCGACCACGGCGGCCGCCTTGCGGGTGCGCTTGCGGGCCGGAGCGGCAGCCGCCGCCGGTTCCGCTCCGGCCGGCTCGGGAACCGGCTCGGCGGCCGGCTCGGCAACCTGCGCAGCCTTCGCGGCCGCCTTGCGGGTGCGCTTGCGCGGGCCGGTCGGCGCTGGCTCTGCCGCCTCGGGTGCCGCCTCGGGTGCCGCCTCGGGTGCCGCCTCGGGTGCCGCCTCGGGTGCCGCCTCGGCGGC
>DATCDE010000136.1 GCA_036510875.1 Actinomycetes bacterium | reverse complement strand
GGGTCGGGGTGGGCGTCGGGGTGGGCGTCGGGGTGGCCGACACAGTCGGCGTCGGCGTCGGCGTGGGCGTGGCGGTCGCGGTCGACTCCGGACGGATCGGACTCCGGGACGCCGAGGGAGCCAGGGACGGGGTCGGGGTCTGCGCCGTCGGCGAGGCCACCGGGAGTGAGGGGCGGGCCGTCTGGCTCGGCAAGCGTGACGCGATCGGTCCCCCCGACCCGCCCCCGCACCCGGCCAGCAGGAGGCAGCAGGCCACTCCCACCACCGTCGAGGTCCAGCGAGCCACCGTCGTCCGTCCGGACCTGGTCACGTGTCCTCCCGAGACATCGGTGCGTCTGGGGCCGCCCGCCTGTGGCCGTCAGCGTCTTCAGCCTCGTTTCGGAAGCAACGCAGCGGATCACCCGCAGGGGGTGAGAGCGGACGGTCAGCACCAGACGTCGTTCAGCGCCGCCACTTCGCAGCAGTGGCCCCGGACGTCCTGGATGAGACCGTCCCGCACGCGCACCAGCTGGCAGCCGGTCGCGTCGCGCCCTGCTGGTACGGAAGTGGAACGTCACCCGAACGGCGAGACGGCTGGGGTGCTCTGCATAGGGTGCTGCCCATGGAGCTGCGCATCTTCACCGAGCCCCAGCAGGGCGCCACCTACGACGACCTGCTGGCCGTCGCCCGCGCGGCCGAGTCCTATGGGTACGGCGCGTTCTTCCGGTCCGACCACTACCTGGTGATGGGCGACAGCGACGGCCGGCCCGGTCCGACCGACGCCTGGGTCACGCTCGCCGGCCTGGCCCGGGACACCCGCACGATCCGGCTGGGCACGCTGGTCACGGCGGCCACCTTCCGGCTGCCCGGCCCGCTGGCCATCGCCGTCGCCCAGGTGGACGAGATGAGCGGTGGCCGGGTCGAGCTGGGTCTGGGGACCGGCTGGTTCGAGGCTGAGCACCGTGCCTACGGCATCCCGTTCCCGCCGGTTCACGAGCGGTTCGACCGGCTCGAGGAGCAGCTGGAGATCGTGACCGGCCTGTGGTCCACGCCCGTGGGGCAGACCTTCGACCACGCCGGTGAGCACTACCGGCTGGACGCCGCGCCGGGCCTCCCCAAGCCGGTCCAGGACCCGTTGCCCGTGATCATCGGTGGCACCGGGGTGACCCGCACTCCGGCGCTGGCCGCGCGGTTCGCGGCCGAGTACAACGTCCCCTTCGGCTCCGTCGAGGACACCGCCACCGCGTACGAGCGGGTTCGCGCCGCCTGCACGGCTGCCGGGCGGGCCCCCTCCTCGCTGGTGTACTCGGCCGCTCAGGTGCTGTGCTGCGGCCGGGACGAGGCAGAGGTCGACCGTCGGGCCGCCGCGATCGGCCGGGACGTGGAGGAGCTGCGCGCCAACGGCCTGGCTGGCACACCGGACCAGCTGGTCGACAGGGCGTCCCGGTTCGCGGAAGCCGGCGCCACCCGCCTGTACCTGCAGGTGCTGGACCTTGCCGACCTCGAGCACCTCGAGCTGGTAGCTGCCGAGGTCATGCCCCGGCTGGCCTGACCGAGCTGCCCCCAGGCCGGCCGCTGCCCCGCGGGGGCCGCCCACCCCAGGCTCATCCTCACTGGGTGATGTGGCCGCCCCACCGTCAGCGCAGAGTGATCACGATCGCCCGGCTGTGGGCGACGAGTTCTCGCGCACGTGGGAGAGGGTCACGATGACCAGGTTGCTCGCTGAGTTCGGTTCCGGCCAGGTCTTCTGGTCGATGTTGTGGTTCTTCTTGTTCTTCATCTGGATCTGGCTGCTGATCACCGTGTTCGCGGACATCTTCCGCAGCCCCGACATGGGCGGCTGGGCGAAGGCGCTGTGGACGATCTTCGTCATCGTGCTGCCGTACCTGGGCGTGTTCGTCTACCTGATCGCCCGCGGCCACAAGATGCAAGAGCACGCCGTCGCCCAGGCCAAGGCCCAGGACGAGGCCGCCCGCCAGTACATCCAAAGCGTCTCCGGCAGCAGCACCAGCGCCGCCGACGAGATCGCCCGGCTGTCCGACCTGAAGGCCAAGGGCGTCCTCACCGAGGAGGAGTTCCAGGCCGCCAAGGCCAAGGCACTCGCCTGACGGTGGTTCGGCTCGTCCGATTCGCCCGTTATTGACCACATCTTCTGAAGGAGACCCACCGTGTCCGACGAGACACCCGTCCTCGACACCATTGCAGCAATGACCGCCGCCTCGGTGGAGCGCTGTGACCTGCCGGCGGATGTCCTGCTGCTGGTCCGCATCGCGGCTCTCGCCGCAGTCGATGCCCGCCCCGTGTCCTACCTCGCCCACGTCGGGCCGTCCTTCGAGGCCGGCGTCACCCTTGAGGACGCGCAGAACGTCCTGGTTGCCGTCGCCCCGATCATCGGCTCGGCCCGGGTGATGAAGGCCGCGGTCAACATCACCGAGGCGCTCGGCCTCGTCATCGACATCATCGAATCCGAGTCGGAGTAGCTGGCCGATCGATAGCCGTCGCGCGACGGCCGCGGCTGCCCAGCGGGTGGTCGCGGCCGTTGTGGGACGGCCCCACCGGAGCGTGAGGCGGAGCTGATGGCCCTGGCGGTGCCCGGCGTCGAGGCGCTTCACTCTTACGAGCGCCGCTGGCTCCCCAAGGACGCGGCCGCCGGGCTCGTGCTGACCGCCCTGCTGGGTTCCTCAGGGGATGGCCTACGCGGAGCTCGCCGGGCTGCCCGCCGTGACCGGGCTCTACACCTCGATCCTCTGCCTGATCGGCTACGCGGTGATCGGGCCGTCGCGCGTGCTCGTACTGGGCCCGGACTCATCGCTGGGCCGATGATCGCGGCCACCATCCTCCCGCTGGCCGGAGCCAACGGTGACCCGGCCAAGGAGATCGGGGTGCCGACGCGCTGGCCGCCGCTGGCGGGGACGGAACTCAGGCTCTGGTCGCCACCATCGCCGCCGAGCACGACCTCCCGTTCGCCTGCATCCCCGCCGGGACGCGCAACCACTTCGCCCTGGACCTCGGGGTGGACCGCGACGACGTGGTCGGCGCCCTCGACGCCTTCGTCAACGGCGGTGAGCGCCGGGTCGACCTCGCCGAGGTCAACGGGCGGGCCGTCGTCAACAACGTCTCACTGGGCCTGTACGCGGAGGCGGTGCAGCGAGAGGGTTACCGGGACGCCAAGCTGCGCACCATCCTGGACACCGCGCCCGACGTCGTCGGTGACGAGTCCATGCGAAGCGGTGAGCTCCGGTGGACCGATCCCGGCGGATCCGATCATCGTTTGGCGACCGCCATCCTGGTCTCGAACAACGTCTACCGTCTCGGGCGGGCGATCGGTTCGGGCACTCGGCCCCGGCTGGGCTCTGGCCGGCTGGGGGTCGCCGTGCTGGGTACCTGCCGCCCGGTCGCTGGCGGCGGCGGGCGACCGAGACACTGGGGGCAGTGGTCGGCTCCGACGTTCCAGATCGACGCCTCCGGCCCCGTCCCTGCGGGGGTGGACGGCGAGGCCTTGCTTCTTGACCCACCGTTGCGCTTCGCCTCTCGGCCGAGTGTGCTGCGGGTCCGCATCGCCCCGCAGCACCCCGGGGCGTCCCCGTCGGCGGGACAGCCCGGGACGGTCCGAGAGACGGTCACCCGGCTCGCCCGGATCGCCTGCGGGGCCGAGCGGTAGCCGGAAGGGGGCGACGCCACCGGAGGACCACACCATTTCAAGCCCAGGGAGCGGGCAAGCAACCCCGCTCGACGGTCGCACCACACCAAGGAAAGCCACCGTGAACCAGCGCAGCGATACTGCGATCGGCATGACGATCTTCGCCGCCACCCGGACGACGTCGAGCGGGACTTCTACCTGCGTCAGCTGCGCGACGGCAAGGGTTCGGTGGTGGTCGAGGGATGGTCCCGGACGGAATGACATTCTACGCGCGGATCTGCGGTCGGGCCCTGGCCCGCGCGCACCCGCTCCGGGGACCGCGTCGCCATCGCCGCCTACCTCGGCTCCAGCGACCGCTTCGACCAGGCCATCGCCGACTTCGCCGAGCTCTACGCCGACCAGAACGATCTCGACACCGGCGCACTGACGGCGGCCGCAACCAGCGGTCGGATCACGGTCCAGACCGGGCTGTAGTCCGAGGCGCTCCGGAGGAGGAGAAATCATGGGCCTACGAGATCGGCACCACGGCGGCAACGCCCCGGCGCGGCGCTACCAGATGCGCGAGAAGCTGCTGTCGATCGGCGATGACTACTGGATTGAGGACGAGTCCGGCGAGCGGGCGTTCAAGGTGGACGGCAAGGCCCTGCGGATCCGCGACACCTTCGTGCTGGAGGACGCCGACGGACGTGAGGTGGCCAAGATCCAGGAGCGCAAGCTTCACGTGCGGGACAGCATGAAGGTCGAGTGGAACGGCCACGAGGCCACCGTGCACAAGGCCCTGGTCGGCCTGCGGGATCGCTTCAAGGTCGAGGTGGACGACGGGCCGGATCTGAGTGCCCACGGCAACCTGGTCGACCACGAGTACGAGATCGAGCGTGACGGCGACACGGTGGCCAAGGTCTCGAAGAAGTGGTTCCGGGTCCGCGATAGCTACGGCGTGGAGATCGAGCCCGGCCAGGACGACGCTTTGATCCTCGCGATCACCGTGAGCATCGATGCGATGACCCGCGGCTGAGCGGGCGGGGGCCCAGGCAGGCACGCGCGACGGCCTGACCCAGGATCGACTCCGCGGCATCAACGTCGCCGCGGATGAGCTCCACCTCGCCCAGGAATGCCTGTGGCCAGGGGAGGAACGCGAGCCACCGGTCCCGCTCGCCCAGCGCGATCGCCGCGCGCAACCCATCGCCGGCAGCGTCGATGTCGCCGCGCAGCACGTGGATGCGACCGATCATCGTCGTCGCGTAGGTCTCGCGCCGTAAGTCGTCGGCGGCGCGGTCGCTCTCGGCCGATCCCAAGTACGTCTGCGCCTTCGCTGTGACCCACGGGGCGCCCATCGGCCAGCGTCAGGGCGTCACAAGAGCCGGTTAACCACAGCTCGGCGCGATCGTAGCGCGCCCGGAGGAAGTCGACGTAGCCGAGCTCGGCGCGGATCTCGGCCTGATCCGCTCGTATCCCGTCGGATATAGCGATCTCGTCGGCGGCATAGAGGGCGGCCAGCCCCTCCTCGTCCATCCCGCGCAGCGAGTGGATGAGCGTCTCCGCCAGGACCAGCCTCGAGCGGACCTGCAACGCACGATCAGACGCGAGGTCGGCGAGGCTCACGTCCGAGCGCAGTGACGCGATGCCGACGTCGGTGGCGCCGGCTGCCACTGCGGCGGCACCGGACTCGAGGATCGCCTCGATGGAGATGCTGCCCGTGACCGGGCTCGGCCGCCAGGCCGTCTCGCGCATCGCGGACTGGATCGCGATCCCGGGTGACACCCCGAGCTCGTCGTGGAGAAGCCGCGTGATCGCGGCGAGCTGGCGTTCCGCTGCCGCATCGTCGCCGACCATGCGGTGCAGCCGGATGAGGAGCGCCTGGTTGTTCTCGTCGAGCGGGCTCATCGCGGCCACGCGCTGGGCGCAGCGCAGTGCGTCGGCCAGCTCGTGGCGGGCCATCAGCGCCTGGGCCGCCTCGTGAAGCACGGCCTCGGAGGCAGCGGCGAGACGCTGCTGCTCGAAGAGCAGCCACGATTCGAACCCAGCTGCCCCACGCACGTTGACGCCCTCGAGCAACTCGGCGCCGAGCCCGGGCAGCTCCACGGCGTCCCACCACGACCCGTGGGTGACCACGTCGACGTCGACCACGGCTCCTGGCCGCAGCGTGAGCACGACGGGATCGCCTTCGAGTGTGGCGTGGGGTCCGAGGCCTCGGCGTACCTCGGCGAGGTTCCACCGCAGCGCACGAAGCGGGCCCTCCGTGGCGTCGAAGAGCAGCTCCGCAAGCCGGCTCCTCGAGGGCGGGCGCTCGGCCAGGAGAAGGTAGGCGAGCAACGCCCAACTCTTCCGACTGCGGAACCGCTACGTGGGTTCGTGGCCGGTCTCGATGGCAGGCCGGCCGAGCAGGTGCACCGAGAGTGTCATTGCTCCCGATCGTTGCACGTCACTCGGGGGCGGCCCGTCAGGCCCGGTCGTCACCGGGGGCTTCCCCGCCGACGACCGGGCACCGTACTCACGCGTGCTCGGACACCTTGAAGACCTCGTCTGCCACCAGGCCGTGCGCCTCGCGGTGCACCGTGTTGGCCGCGTCCGCGTCGGGCGCCTCAACGAGGCAGAAGATCTTGCCCGCCTCCTCGTCGACCCAGTACTTCAGGTAGTTGACGTCATGCTTGCCCTGCGTCGCGAGGCCGGCGGCGTGGGCACCAGCCACATCGGCCTCAGTGACGCCTCCGGCGATGCTGTGGACATCCATGAACAGTGCCATGTGAGCTCCCGGTCGTTGCGGCCCGCCGGGTCGCGTCCCAGATCCGGTGTAAATGCTCGGGTCGTGGGCTCGTCTTGAGGTGATGTTAGGCGACGGCTCCGACAGTGCTGGCGGGTTCGTCGTGGTCTTCGTTGCTGGTGTTCCGGGGTCGCAGTTGTGTGGGTGGTT
>DATCDE010000135.1 GCA_036510875.1 Actinomycetes bacterium | reverse complement strand
CCGGCCAGCGGCCGCGCAGGGTCGCCGGCAGGGGGACTCGGCGGCCGAGCTGCGCGGGACGGGCCGTCGATGGTCGACACCACGACCGGCGACCCCCCGGCCGCGGCCCGGCCAGGCCCGGTCGCCAGCCACCGCGCCCGGGTGCGCATCGCCGCCGCGGCGCCGCCGGCTCCGATCACGGCCGACTCGACCTCTTCGGCACGGCGACCTGCCACGGCTGCCACCACGCCGTCGCGACCGGCGCCGGGTCCGCCGAGCGCTGTGAGTACGGCGTCCCGGTGCCCCGGGAAGTTGCAGTGCAGCCGGACCCAGCCGTCGGCCGCCTGGTAGTCGCCGGACAGGTCAGCCCACGGCGAGCCGGGCGGCCGCTCGTCGACCCGGAGCAGTCTCTCGCTCGCGAACGACGCGACCGCGTCGCGCTCGTCGACGTCGACCGGCTCGGCGGACCCGCCCCGGTCGACCCGGAAGCCGTCGGCCGCCAGCAGCGTGGTGGCGACCACCGCGGTCGCCAGATCACCGACCCGGAACGCCGTGGGCAGCAGGCCCGGGCAGGGCTGGACCGTCAGCCTCCCGAGATCGCCGTCTGCTCCCCCGGCCGCGCACCACAGCCGGCGAACGACGTCGCCCGTCAAAGCGGGCCCGGGTCGACCCGGCGCGCGGCGCGGACCGCGACCGTGCCGCCCACGAGGACGAACACGAGCAAGGCCCCCGCGAGTCCCAGGGACATCCCCGACCTCACCCGGTCAGTGTGACTCGCGGCTGACCCGGTGCCCACCGGAGCCGAGGAGGAAGTCCATGTCGGCCCCGGTGTCGGCCTGCAGCACGTGGTCGACGTACAGCCGCTCCCACCCGCGCAGCGGGGCGGCCTGGGCGGCGACCGCGGCCGGCACGGGGGCGCGGCGGGCCAGCTCGTCCGCCGGGACGTCGACATCGAGGCGCCGGGCCGGGACGTCCAGCACGATCGGGTCACCGGTGCGGACCAGGGCCAGCGGTCCGCCGGCCGCCGACTCCGGGGCCACGTGCAAGACGACGGTCCCGTAGGCGGTACCGCTCATCCGGCCGTCGCTGACCCGCACCATGTCGCGGACCCCCCTGGCCAGCAGCTTGGCAGGCAGGGGCAGGTTGCCCACCTCGGGCATCCCCGGGTAGCCGCGCGGGCCGCAGCCGCGCAGCACCAGGACCGAGGTCTCGTCGACGTCCAGGTCGGGGTCGTCGAGCCGGGCGTGCAGGTCCTCGATGCTGTCGAACACGACGGCCCGGCCCCGGTGCTGCAGCAGGGCCGAAGCGGCCGCGGCCGGCTTGATGACGGCACCGCTCGGGGCCAGGTTGCCGGTGAGCACCGCGATCCCGGCGTCCAGCAGCAGTGCTGCCGATCGCGGCCGGATCACCCCCTCGTCCCAGATCCGGGCACTGTCGAGATGGTCGACCAGCGGCCGGCCGGTGACCGTCATGGCCAGCGGATCGAGCAGGTCCGCGACCTCGCGCAGGACGGCGAGCAGCCCGCCGGCCCGGTGGAAGTCGTCCATCAGGTGTCGGCCGGCCGGCAGCAGGTCAGCCAGCAGCGGGACGCCCGAACCGATCCGGTCGAAGTCGGCCAGCGTGAGGTCCACCCCCAGCCGGCCGGCGATGGCCAGCAGGTGCACGACCGCGTTGGTGGAGCCGCCGATCGCGGCGAGGGCGACGATGGCGTTGCGGAACGAGCCACGGGTCAGGACCGTGCTGGGGCGGCGGTCGGCGGCCACCAGGTCAACGACCAGCCGCCCGGTCGCGTGGGACCGCTCGAGCAGCGCGGCGTCCGGGGCGGGAGTGCCGGCAATGCCCGGCAGCGTCAGGCCCAGCGCCTCGGCGACGCACGCCATGGTGGAGGCGGTACCCATGGTGTTGCAGTGGCCCTTGCTGCGGATCATCGCCGACTCTGACGACAGGAACTCCTGCTCCGACAGGGTTCCGGCCCGCACCTCCTCGCTCAGCTGCCACACCCCGGTGCCGCAGCCGAGCGGCTGGCCGCGGAAGGTCCCGCTGAGCATCGGCCCACCGGGGACGACGACGGCGGGCAGGTCGACCGACGCGGCCGCCATGAGCAGGGCGGGGATCGTCTTGTCGCAACCGCCGAGCAGCACCACGCCGTCGATCGGGTTGGCCCGCAGCATCTCCTCGATCGACATGGCGGCCAGGTTGCGCCAGAGCATGGCGGTGGGGCGGACCTGCGTCTCGCCGAGGGACATCACCGGCAGATTGAGCGGAACGCCGCCGGCCTCCCAGACGCCCCGCTGCACCGCCGCCGAGACCTCGTCGAGGTGCGCGTTGCACGGGGTGAGGTCGGAGGCGGTGTTGGCGATGGCGATGTGCGGACGGCCGTCGAAGGCGTCCGCCGGCAGGCCGCGTCGCATCCACGCCCGGTGGATGTAGGCGTTGCGGTCGGTCCCCGCGTACCACGCCTGGCTGCGCTGCATCGCCGCCCTTCCGACGACCGGGGCGGTGGTCTACTGTCCCGATCATGGCCGAGGCTAGCCGGTCCGTTGGCCGACCGCGCACCCCCCGGCTCTGACTGCCCGTGCGCGCGTTCGTCGTCACCGGTCCCCGGCAGGCAGCCGTCGCGGACGTCGATCCGCCGGTGGCCGGACCCGGCCAGGTGGTCGTCGACGTGGAGCGGGTCGGTGTCTGCGGCACTGATGTCGAGTTCTTCACCGGCGAGATGGCCTACCTGCACCAGGGCCACGCCGCGTACCCGATCCGGCTGGGGCACGAGTGGTGCGGCCAGGTCTCGACGGTGGGTGAGGGCGTCGAGACCTCCTGGCTGGGCCGGCGGGTCACCGGCGACACGATGCTCGGCTGCGGTCGGTGCTCCCGCTGCCTCGGTGGGCGGCAGCACCTGTGCGAGGACCGCTTCGAGATCGGGATCCGGGGTGGCTGGCCGGGGGCCCTGGCCGAGCAGCTGCTGGTTCCCGCCTCGGCGCTGCACGCGCTGCCCGACTCGGTCGACGCGGTGGCCGGCGCGATGGTTGAGCCTGGCGGCAACGCGCTGCGGGCCGCCCAGGCGGCCCAGCCGGACGAGGGCAAGCGGGTCCTCGTGTACGGCCCCGGCACCATCGGGCTGCTCAGCGTGCAGTTCGCCCTGGCGTACGGGGCCGAGGTGCACGTGGTGGGACATGAGGACGCCCGGCTGGCGCTGGCCACCGAGCTGGGCGCCCATGGAGCCTGGACGCCGGAGAGCCTGCCGATACTGGCCTTCGACGCGGTCATCGACGCGACCAACTCGACCGACGTCCCGGCGGCGGCCCTCGAGCGGGTCGAGCCGGGTGGCCGGGTCGTGTACATCGGGCTGTCCGGCCAGCCCAGCCTGGTCGACACCCGCACGATGGTGCTCAAGGATGTGACCGCCGTCGGCATCCTCAGCGCGTCCCCCGGGCTGGACGGGGCCATCGACCTCTACGCCAGCGGCCGGGTGCGGCCGCACCCGCTGGTGGCCGCCACCGTCACGCTGGACGCCGTCGGGGACGTCTTGGCCGGATGGCGCCCGGTGGACGCCGGACCCGGTCCCAAGATCCACATCGTTCCGTAGGGAGGCAGGTCGATGGACGACTTCGCGGGGCTGGTGGCCGTGGTCACCGGGGGTGCCAGCGGGATCGGGGCGGCGACCACGACGCTGCTGACCCAGCGCGGGGCCAGGGTGGTCGTGCTCGACCGCGGGATCGGCGACGCGGCCGGGGTGGGCATGTGGGCGCTGGCGCTGGACTGCGACGTCAGCGACCGGGACGCCGTCCAGCGGTCGATCGAGCGGGTGGTCGCCGAGCTGGGCGGCCTCGACGTACTGGTCAACAACGCCGGCATCGGCGCTCAAGGCGACGTGACGGCGAACGGGGACGACGAGTGGCGGCACGTCTTCGACGTGAACGTCCTGGGCATCGCGCACTGCTCGGCGGCGGCCGTTCCGTACCTGCGGGAGTCCGGGCACGCCGCGGTCGTCAACACGTCGTCCGTGCTCGCCGTTCTGGGGGTGCCCGGCCGGGTGCTGTACGCGGCGACCAAGGGAGCGGTCCTCGCGCTGACCCTGGCGATGGCGGCCGACCACGTGCGGGAGGGCATCCGGGTCAACGCGGTCGCCCCCGGGACCGCGGACACCCCCTGGGTGGCGCGGCTGCTGGCGGACGCGGCGGACCCGACGGCGGCCGCCGCAGCCCTGCGCGCCCGCCAGCCGATCGGGCGGTTGGTCACGGCGGAGGAGGTCGCCCACGCGATCGCCTACCTAGCCAGCCCGCTGTCGGGGTCGACGACCGGCACGGTGCTCGGCGTGGACGGCGGGATGGCCGCGCTGCGGCTGCCGAGCTGAGCCCGGTCAGCCGCCGTCTGCGTCCGGGATCGACAGCCGGGCCAGGAGCACCGCGCGGGTCATGGCGACGTCCGCGACCTGGTCGGGATCGACGGGACACTCCGGGCGACGCATGGCCCGCTCGATGCGCAGCCGGGCCTGCGCCCAGTCGACCATCGTGAACTCGGTCATCGGGTCGGGTTCGACCCTGGCCAGAGTCTGGGCGAGAACCGCGTCGGCCTCGTTGGCCAGCCAGCAGTCCTTCACCCCGCCGCCGAGGTCGTGGTCGATGAGCACGCTCAGGGCATGCTCCAGCCGCCCGTAGCGAAAGGACGCGGTGACCACCTCCTGGCGGCCGTCGACGTCGCCGTAACGCCAGCAGCGCCCGAGCCGGGGGGAGCCGAGGGCGGCGGCCCAGGCTCGGTCCTTGACGCCGCTGGCGGCCAACCGGTGCGCGACCTGCGCCGCCGCGGCCCGGGAAGGCTCGGGTCCCATGCGGCTGAGCACCCGCGCCATGGCCAACCCGGTGCTGTCTGCCACCCGCCCGGCGTGGCCGACGAGCAGGGCGGCCACCTGCAAGCAGGCGTCCTCGCGATCCGTCGGGTCGGCGTCCGGCATGGCCAGCGACACCATGCCGAACAGCTCCGACGCCCACATCTCGGCGTCCAGGGAGCGGCGCACCTTGCGCATCTGCTGCTCCGCCTCGAGGAGCAGCGGGCGCAGCAGCGTCTCAACGTCGTCGTCGAGGTCGACTTCCGGCCCGGCGTCCTCGACCAGGCGCAGCCGACGTTCGGGATGCGGACACTCGGACGATCCCGCCACGGCACCGGAGTCTGCCACGGCAACCGCTGGCGTCTCAGGCCGTCCGGCAGACTGCCCTGGTGACCGACGACGCTGCTCGAGCAGGCCGCGGCCGCGGTACGCCCCTGACCATCCCGGTCCTCAACCTGAGGGAGTCGGCTCAGCCGTACCGGGACCTGACGGAGCAGCCCAGCCCCGGGGCCGTGGAGTTCGCCCGAGTGGTGCTGCAGATCCCGGCCCGGTCAGGCGCTCCTCTGAGTTCCGAGGTACCCGGTGGGGTAGCGGACCCTAGCCCCAACGACCCGGCTCCCAGACTGCTACGGGTTGATGGCCCGCCCCGCGAGCACGTCCCGTACTGCGTCAGGTTCCGGCTCGGTCACACAGACCCGCTCGGTCTCGTCCTTGCCGGGGCTCAAGAAGGCCGCGTGCACCTCCACAGCGAGGACCGCACGCTGCGTCGCGCTCGAAACGCCGCCGGGAACCACCTCGGGGTGCTCGGCCAGGTAGGCCGCGGCTGCGCGCACCGCCGCGTGCCGGACCCGGCCGGTCTCGTCCTCGTAGCTGAACCGCCAGCGCCGGGCCTGCTGGGCGATGAGTGCCTTGTCCCCGTCGTCCACCTCGATCCCCGCTGCGGGAAAGACCCGGCAGTCGTACGTGCGGCAGGCGCGGGGCCGGTGCTCGTAGATCGTGCATCGGTTGTCGACCAGCATCGGGCAGTGCCCATGCTTGTCGTAGCCGAGCAGGGCGTGGCCCTCGGGCAGCCCGGGCGCCGGGAACAGCAGCGCGGCCGGGACGTGGGCCAGCGTGTCGGTCTCGTCCGGTGCGACATGGACGAACTGCGAGGAGGTGCAGCAGGCGGTGCACCCGTCGCAGGGCACCTCGGACCCACGGTCACCGCCCAACGCACCCTGGATCTCCCCCAACCAGGTCGAGAAGTCGCCGGCTGGAAGGGGAGACCTGGTGACGTTGACGCGGTCGACCGTGGGTCCTCCCTGCCTCGGACTGGCAGCCGCCTGCCAGCTGTTGCCTCAGTCCTTGAGGTTGATCCTGACGACCGAACCCCGTCCCGGTCGGGGTTGTCGGAATCGGTCGGTGCGATGGTCGAAGCGTAGAGGTCACCCTTCGCCTTGCCGTGACTGACGACAGAGATCCGCCCGCCGAACAGCTCGGGGGTCCGGTGCGACCGTTCTCCCGGCTGGTGGTCGGCTCGATGGGCCCCGACGACCCGACCGACTTGCTGGTCACCCTGGACGCCGAGGACGCGTTCGACGTAGAGGCCGACCTGCCGCGCGTCACCGCGCCCACCCTCGTCACCGGAGGCACCCAGGACGCCTTCGACACCCGCGAGCTGTTCGAAGGCACCGCGGCGGGTGTTCAGAACGGGCGGGCGCACATCTACCAGGGCTCGGGCCACCTGCGGACGTCAGGCTCCAGCGCGACGACGAACCTCACCCTCGGTTTCATGCTCGCCGGGACGCCGCTGCCCTCGTGACCGCAGCCGGGGCACCCCGCCTACTCGGCCCCGGCCCGTGGCCGGCCGCGCCTGGGGATCGGTGCCGCGTGCTTGGGCATGCGCCCGGCATCGGTGAGCGCCCGCCGCAGCAGCAGCTCGACCTGGGCGTTGACGCTGCGCAGCTCGTCGTCGGCCCAGCGCACGAGCGCGTCGTGGACCGATGGGTCGAGCCGGAGCAGGACCTGCCGGCGTTGGCTCACGTGTACAGCGAACCGGCGTTCACGATCGGCGACGGCGGCTGATCTCCGCACAGCACCACCATCAGGTTGCTCACCATGGCCGCCTTGCGTTCCTCATCGAGATCGACCACGCCGTTCTCGGTCAGCCGGTTGAGGGCCATCTCGACCATCCCGACCGCGCCCTCCACGATCCGGCTGCGCGCCGCGACCACCGCGTTGGCCTGCTGGCGGCGCAGCATGGCCTGGGCAATCTCGGGGGCGTAGGCGAGGTGGGAGATGCGCACCTCCACGATCTCGACCCCGGCGAGCGAGACCCGCTCGGCGACCTCGCGCGCCAGCTGGGCGGCGACGACGTCGGTGGAGCCGCGCAGCGACGTCCCGGTGTCGGTGGTGTCGTCGTAGGGATGGCTGGTGGCGACGTGGCGCAGCGCCGACTCGGCCTGCACGGTGACGAAGTCCGTGTAGTCGTCGACGGCGTACGTCGACTTGGCCGTGTCGGCGACCTGCCAGACAACGATCGCGGCGACCTCCACGGGGTTGCCGTCCGCGTCGTTGACCTTGAGCCGGTTGGTCTCGAAGTTGCGGACCCGGACGCTGACCCCGCGCCGCACCGTGAACGGCAGCACCCACCACAGCCCGGGGTGGACGACGGTGCCGACGTAGCGGCCGAAGAACTGAATCACCGAGGTCCGGCCGGGCGTCACGATCACCATCGAGGTGATCACCAGGACGAAGACGACCACCGGCAACCACAACCATCCCGTGGCGTTCAGGGCGGCGAGCACGCCACCGGCGACACAGCCGGCGAGCACCAGCACCCCCAGCCAGCCGTTGACCGCGATGGCGGGGCGCTGCGTGATGTCGACTCGGGCGCCCTGGTGCCCGACGGGTTCGAGGTGGATGGGTGATCCGACTGTGCTCATGTCGTGCTCCAGGCTCGCGAAAGTGATATCAAATAAATATCACTTTTCTGGAAGCTCCGCCAGAGCGTCAGGGGCGCGGTGACGTCGGCGGTCCTGGCCCCACCCTCCCGATCCACAAGTCCTCCCACGCGCACAGACCCGGGCGACGGGAGGGGTCGCGAACCCCGCGGGGGACGTTGGTGCGGCTCCTGGCTCGTCCCGGTGGATCACCCCGTCGCCGAGGAACATCCTCCGGAGCGCCAGAGTTGAGCGCCAGAGTTGAAGGACTCAAATACTTCTTCGGTTCCTAACGACCTGAGGACTCCTCCGTGGCCAAAGTCGCCGACCGCCTGCCCGACGTCGACGTCCGCGTGATGAACGCCGAAGGGAGGCCCGAGACCGTGCGGACCGCCCAGCTGCTCGGGTCCGGCACGGTGGTGCTGTTCGCCGTCCCGGGCGCCTTCACACCGGGTTGCTCCAGGACCCACCTGCCGGGCTACATCGCCAACGCCGACGGTCTGGCCGAGGGCAAGGTGCTCATGCTGGCCGACGACAACGGCGACTTCTCGGAGGCCATGGGCCTGGTCATGGACTTCGCCGGCTCAGGTCTCGGCAAGCACTCGAGGCGCTACGCCGCGGTGCTCGAGGACGGCGTCATCACGAGCCTCGACATGGAGGAGACCGGTGCCGTCACGGTGAGCGCCTGCGAGGCCGTGCTCGCGAAGCTGTAATCGAGTCGCTCGTGCTGACCCCCTTGTGCGACAACCCACGGCCGCGCTGGCAGCGTTTACTGGTCGGTGCCCAGCAGCATCGAGTCCAGGCCGCGGACCAGCCCGGTGAGTGCGACGGCGGCTCGGATCGCGAGCAGTGTGCCGGCCACGTAGGGGGCCGGCGTTGGCCCTGCGTCGTGGCGGATCGACAGCCGCTCGTCCGGCAGGGCGAAGACGACCTCGGTGGAGACCACGAAGCTGGGTAGCCGCACGGAGTGGATCTGCGTGCCGGCCACGGCGGCTCCCCGAGCCTCCACATACCCGCCGGTCTGGTCGACGGGGACCTGCAGCATGGTCGCGTTGACCGTGGCCAGCCGCTCGGCCAGCTCACGCGCGGTCCCGCTGGGCGCGTCCGGCTTCCCAGCGGAGGCGTAGTCGATGATCTCCCGGTTCGGCAGATGGCGTGCGACCAGCACGGCCGCAGCCTGCGCCATGGCGGCGGTGAGCGAGAAGTTGCCCGCTGCGACGACACCAACCCCAGCGCTCCGAGCAGCCTCATCGATGTCGGTGAAGTCGTCCGCGCCGAGCCCGGACGACCCGATCACCACCGCGACCCCTCGCTCGATGGCGGCCAGCGCGTTGGCTCGCACAGCCTGGTGGGACGTGTAGTCCACCAGCACCTGCACGCCGTCCAGCGCGTCGGCCACGCGACCGAACACCGGGACCCCGATGGGTTCGTCCCCCCACGCCTGGCCGAGATCCTGTCCCGCTGCGGACCGGCTCACCCCGGAGCGCAGCTCCAGGTCGGCTGCCTCCAGGATGGCGCCGGCCACCGGGCGGCCGGTCCAGCCGGTCGCGCCGGCCACGCACACCGTCAACGTCATGCCGTGACGGTACCGGCCCTGGTCCGGCCGTACGGTCGAACCGTGGCTGAACCTGAGCTAGCCGCTGTCTGCCGACTGGCAGAGGACGCCGCCGGTCGGCGCGGTCGGCGGGCCATCAGGAACCCGGTGTCCGGTCGCCGACCTGCGCTGCTGGTCGCGCGTGGCTCAGGGGGCCTCCGGTGACCACCGATCACCCCGAGCCACCTGCCGTCCTACGCACGTCCCGTCTGCTGTTGCGGGAGTGGCGCGAAAGCGACCGAGCCCGGTGCGCGGCGATGAACCGTGACCCGCAGGTCATGCGCTACTTCCCGGGGTTGATGAACCGAGCCACCTCAGACGCGTTCGTGGATCGACTCCAGGAACAGCATCGGCGCTTGGGCTACACCCTGTGGGTGGTCGAGGTGCTCGACGGCGAGCGCGGCTCCACACCGTTCGCCGGGTTCACCGGGCCTGCGACAACCGTCGTTCCAGGTGCCGTGCGAGCACCACAAGCCGGTCGTGGAGGTGGGCTGGCGGCTGCAGACGCAGTGGTGGGGCCTCGGCATCGCCACCGAGGCGGCGCGAGCCTCGATGGCGCACGGGTTCCACCTCGTCGGCCTGCCGGAGATCGTGTCCCTCACGGTGGTAGCGAATGCCCGGTCGCGCGCCGTCATGGAGCGCATCGGCAGGCAGCCTGACGGCGAGTTCGACCACCCCGGGCCCAACCGGAAGACAGCTGGCGACGGCACGTGCTCTACCGAATGAGCCCGACCGACCGGCGCACCTGACGAGGACGGACAACGTGATCCGCGGTGCGGGCACGAGCGGGGATCAGGGTCGACCGCCCAGCAGCCGGTACTCCCCGGCATGGGCCCGGAAGCACGGGGGCCCCCAGCCTGGCGGGGTTGGGGGTGCACTGGCGGTGGTCGGAGCTGGTGACCGAGGCCTTGGCCGCGATGGCCGAGCCGCAGGTGGAGTCGCAAGCTGCCTGGTCTTGGACCATGCGAAGCCTGTCGTCGGCACCCAGGCTGACAGAGAGTTCGAGGGGTCCTTGCTCGCTTGGCAGCGGCCTGCTCATGCTGGCGATCCCCGGCAGGCGCTCGTGCACTACCACCGAGGTGGTGGACTGCAGCACTACCAGGGGCTGACGCAGAGCGAAGTGCCGTCTCGGTGGTCGAACGTCAACCGGGTGCGTCGCTGTCGAGTGCCGTTGGTCCCTACCCGCTCGGGCCGGGGGCGAGCAGTCTGCTGCCGAGCACGTTGCCTGCCCGGGTCGGAGTCCCGAAGGAGATGCTCCCATGAGCGACCTGCATATGACTCGTTTGCGTCGTTCGTCCGCGGTCGTCGTCGCCACGGCGGCCGCGTTGACGTTCGCCACGATAACCACCAGTGCGTCGGCGGCTCCGAGCACACCGTCGGCCGTCACGTTGGACGTGCAGACCTACAACTTGGACTTGGGCGCGGACCTGACCCCGTTGTTCCTTGCGACCGACATCCCGTCGCTGCACAAGGCGGCGGCGCAGGTGTACGCCGACGTAGAGGCCAGCAAGCCGGCCGAGCGGATGCAGGCGGTGGCGCGGATCATCGCCAAGCAGCGGCCCGATGTGGTGGGGCTGCAGGAGGTGGCGACCTGGCAACTTGCGCCGTACCTGACCTTCGGTGGGTACCCGATGGCTGTCGGCCCCTACCAGACGACGTATGACTTCCTCGGCCTCCTGCTGAATGATCTGGCTGCCCTCGGGGTCGGCTACCAGGCGCTCTCCAGCGACGTAACTTTCGACAGCGCGGTTGCCGTGCCGATCGCCATTCCGATCTCGGAGACGACCGCAGCCCGCTACATCGATCGCAACGTCGTACTGGTGAGCGACGGCCTGACCCGGCACGCGGCCGTCGGCAACCCGCAGGACGCCAACTACCAGGCCAAGTTCAAGGTGAGCTTGCTCGGGGTGCCCGTCTCGGTCGGTCGGGGCTGGGCAAGCATTGACATCACCCAGCGCGGCCGCACGTTCCGGTTCTTCGACACCCACCTGGAGGCCTACGGCACCACAGCGTTGAAGGACGACATCCGCAACCCCCAGGCAGTTGAGCTCGCCGCCACAGTCACCAGCTCGCCCTATCCGACCATCACGGTCGGTGACCTCAACGCCCGGCCGACGATGTGCGCCACCTGGCGGCAGCCCCCGCAGCCGGAAGACGCCAACACAGTCGCCTACGGCACAATGCAGACCGCCGGGCTAGACGAGTCGTGGCCGCTAGTGCACCCGAAGGCCCCCTGCGATCCAGCCAGTTGGACCAGCGGGCAGGACAGCCTCGCCGGTGCCACCAGCACGCTCACCCACCGAATCGACGATGTGTTCCTTAGTAGCGGCTTCAGCGCCCTGCAGAGCTTCGTCGTCGGCGACACCGCTGCCGAGCGCACCCAACCCAACGGGTTGTGGCCATCCGACCACGCCTCGACAGTCGCCAAGGTCCGACTCGACGCCGCGCACTGAGCGAGGAGTTCTGCACGTCGTCATCCCGGACATCACGACGCACAACGCCCTGACCTGCGCGGATAACCCTGCAGAGGCCAGCGACGTGCGAGAACGCCTCTCAGTGGCTGTCAGCAGTTGTCACCGCTGTCCGTTGTCATACGGCCCCAGGACGGCCCGGGCAACCTCCTCATCGGGCGGCATCAGGTGCTCACTGCCTCAACGAGCCGGCTCCCGTTGGCTCACGCCTCTGGCGCACGGACGCTGATGAGCGCAGCATCCTCGGTGAGGCGGCATGGTGCCCGCGGATCCGCGCACCGTCGCCCAAGCTGACAGGAGGACACCATGCCCACCGTCCAGGCGAACGGCATCGACGTCTACTACGAAGTCCAGGGCGAGGGCGCCCCGCTGGTCCTGATCCCCTACCTGGCTGCCGACCAGGCCTGCTACGCCTTCCAGGTGGGGGATTACGCGCAGCACTACACCTGCTACACGGTCGACCTGCGCGGCGCAGGGCTGTCCGGGAAGCCTGAGGGCGACTACACCACCGAGCTGCTGGCCGACGACATGGCCGCCTTCATGGAGGTCGTCAGGATCGACCGCGCACACATCTTCGGACTCTCGCTCGGCGCCGCAACCGGAATGTGGCTGGCAGCGAAACACCCAGAGCGGGTGGTGTCGCTGTCGCTGCACAGCGCCTGGCACGCGACCGATCCGTTCCTGACCGCGGTGGTCGACGGCTGGCGGATCGTGGCCGAGGGCCTGGGGAGCGTGACCGAGATGGTGGTCAAGGGGATCTTCCCCTGGTGCTTCACCCCCGAGCTGTACGCGACCCGCCCGGAGTACGTGGACTCCCTTGCTGCCTTCGTGCGCGGGCGTCCGATGCCGCCGGTCGATGCGTTCATGCGGCAGTCCGCCGCCGTCCTCACCCACGACGCGCGCCCGGCGCTCGGGTCGATCAGCGCGCCGACCCTACTCACCTTCGGTCGCCACGACCTGGTCACCTCGACCCGGTTCGCAGAGCCGCTCAGTTCCGGGATCACCGGTTCGGAGGTCGTCGTCTTCGAGGGCTGCGCGCACGCGCCGATCTACGAGAACGTCGAGGAGTTCAACCGCCGGACGCTGGCCTTCTTGGACCAGCATCCCGCCTGAGGTGCGGCACGCATCCGGAAGGTGGAGCGGTGCTCCTTCTTCCCGATCTGCAGGATGATCCGGTACTTGCCGGTGATCATCGGCCCCGGCGCGTCCCGAAGGGAGAACACCCGGACGTTCGCCACTCGTCGCAGCATGCCGCTGCGGCGGGCGTGCCGGGGCTGACCCCGCACGCGCTACCGCAGGCCGCGGCGGGCTTGGCCGTGAGTGCCGGGGCGAACGTCAAGGCGGTCCAGCGGATGCTCGGGCACGCCGCTGCGATGTCCCTGGACGTGTACGCGGACCTCTTCGACGACGACGACGAGGTCGTGGCTCGCGGGCTTGCGGACTCGTTGCGGACTGCGCCGGTGCTGGCGATCAACGCGAACCACTCCCCAGGTCGCTGGCCTGAAGGCGGGGAGCCGCCTCGGGGAATCGAACCCCGGACCTACGCATTACGAGTCGAGGCCGACGCCTCGGACGCGGATTCGCGGCTCGCCAATTTTCGTTGCCATATATAGGGTTTCTTGCTCTTGCCCCTCTTGATGGATGTCAGTGAATGGGCCTGGATGACGCGGCATTGGCACACGAATTGGCACACAGCCCCTCGTCGCCGTTGAGACCTCAGGCGGCTGGTTCTTCTCCACCAAGAGGGCGGGCCTGCACGGTGCGGCTCTCCAGTCATGCGCCTCGGGGGTCCTCGTCGATCGCTCGAAACCGGGGCACAACATCCGGCCATTCGGTGCGCGCGGGGACGGATCGGCGGCGTGGGACCGTGGCAGTGGATCGGGTACCGAGGGCGCACCGCGTCCCCGTGCGTTGATGGTGCACGTGCGCAGTGTCCCTACGAAGTGGTAGTTGAGCGTCAGCCGACTCAGGCGTAGGACTGACCCGCCCAGCGCTGCACACGCCGCGCTGAGCGTCTGACCGCCTGCGCCGCGACGGCCACGGCAGCGAGCAGCAGCAGGAACCGGACGTCGGGCAGCGTCACCGTGCCGAGTTGGCCGCCGGTGTGCCAGACGAACCCGTCGAGGAACAGGGAGCCCATGACCGTCACGGCCGCGGCCCCCAAGGCCGCGGTGCGGTACGCCGCCCAGGCCACGATGAGCAGGACCAGGCCGGTCGCCACCAGCTTCGAGAAGTCACCGACGATGCCGGTCGCCACGAGCAGGGCGGCGAAGGCGACGAACAGCACCAGCCCGACGGGGGGACCCGGGTCGCTGGCGATGCGGACGACCTGAGGGTGGAGGGGCGGGTTCACGTCACCAGTACACGTCAACCGGTCCGCGGCCACCCGTCTCCGCCCGCAGCGTTGACGCCCGGGCCGCTCGTCTTTACGCGGTCTTGACGCGGGCTCAGGGCTGCGGGCCGACCTCGAGCCGGTAGCCCAGCCCTGGCTCGGTCCGCAGGTAGCGCGGTCGGCCTGGCTCGGGCTCGAGCTTGCGCCGCAGCTGGGCCAGGTACACGCGCAGGTAGTGCGTCT
>DATCDE010000134.1 GCA_036510875.1 Actinomycetes bacterium | reverse complement strand
GAACCCACCACGCGGCGGTCGACACCGGCCCAGCGGGCCGGGTCGGTGACCCGGCGGCCGTCCACGAGCACCCGGACGCCGGGCAGGTCGTCGGCGTCCAGCTCGCGGTACTCGGCGTGGTCGGCTTGGACGACGGCGGCGTCGACCGGCTCGCCCAGGTGGTAGGGCGTCCAGCCGAACGCGGCCAGCTCGTCGTCGCTGTACATCGGGTCGTGCACCAGCACCCGCGCGCCACGGGCGAGCAGCGCCGCCACGGTCGGGAACACCCCGGAGACCGCAGTCTCCTTCACCCCGCCGCGGTAGGAGGCCCCGAGCACGACCACCCGCTGGCCGGTCAGGCCACCGAGCGCCCCCTCGAGCAGTCCGATGGTGTAGTCGGGCATCGCCGCATTCGCCTCGCGGGCAGCCCGGACGACGGTCGCGTGCGGGTCCCGCCACAGGTACAGCCGCGGGTAGACCGGGATGCAGTGCCCGCCCACCGCGATCCCGGGGCGGTGGATGTGGCTGTACGGCTGGGAGTTCGACGCCTCGATCACCTGGTAGATGTCGATGTTGTTGTCCGCCGCGAACCGGGCGAACTGGTTGGCCAGCGCGATGTTCACGTCCCGGTAGGTGGTCTCGGCGAGCTTGGCCAGCTCAGCGGCCTCGGCGCTGCCGAGGTCCCAAACGCCGTTGGGACGGGCCAGGTCCGGACGCTCGTCGAACTCGAGCACCTGGGAGTAGAACTCGACGGCGCGGGCCGCTCCCCCGGAGTCCAGACCACCCACCAGCTTCGGGTACTTGCGCAGGTCGGCGAACACCCGACCGGTGAGCACCCGCTCCGGGGAGAACACCAGGTGGAAGTCCTGGCCGCCGACCAGGCCGCTGCCCTCCTCGAGCAGCGGCAGCCAACGGCTGCGGGTGGTGCCGACCGGCAGCGTGGTCTCGTAGGACACCAGGGTGCCCGGCTGCAGCCCGGCCGCGATCGCCTTGGTGGCGGCGTCCATCGCGGCGAAGTCGGGGACACCCTCCGGGTCGACCATGAGCGGGACGACGACGACCACGGCGTCGCTCTCGGCGACCGCCGTCGACGTGTCGGTGGTGGCGGTCAGCCGGCCGGCCGCGACGGCCTCGGCGAGCAGCTCGGCCAGGTGCGCCTCGCCGGGGAACGGCGCGGTGCCCGCGTTCACCAGGTCGGCCACCCGCTGGTCGATGTCGGCGCCCACGACCTGGTGCCCCCGCGTCGCGAACTGGACGGCCAGCGGTAGGCCGATCTTGCCGAGGGCGACAACGGTGATCTTCACTGGGACAGCCTCGCGGGGGACGGGGAGAGGGGCACGCTTAGGGTACCGTCCGCCCCCATGAAGGTCCTCAGCGTCGTGGGCGCGCGTCCCCAGTTCGTCAAGCTGGCCCCCGTCGCGGCCGCACTCACAGCCTCCGGTCACGAGCACGTGATCGTGCACACCGGACAGCACTACGACAACCGCATGTCGGACGTCTTCTTCGAGGACCTGCACATCCCGGCGCCCGACGTCCACCTGGGGGTGGGCTCCGGCGGGCACGGCGCGCAGACCGGCGCGATGCTGGCCGGGCTAGACGCCGTGCTCGAGGAGCACGCACCGGAGTGGGTGCTCGTCTACGGGGACACCAACTCGACCCTGGCCGGCGCGGTCTCCGCGGTGAAGCTGCACCTGCCGGTGGCGCACCTCGAGGCCGGCCTGCGTTCGTTCAACCGGGCCATGCCCGAGGAGCACAACCGGGTGCTCACCGACCACGCGGCCGACCTGCTGCTCGCGCCGACCGAGGTGGCCATGGGCCACCTGGCGGCGGAGGGCCTGGCCGACCGGTCCGTGCTCGTCGGGGACGTCATGACCGACGTGTGCTTCCTGGTCCGCGACGGGGTGCGGGACCGGGCCCCGGCGCTGCCGCCTGGCGTGGACCCGACCGCGGGCTACCTCGTCTCGACGATCCACCGGGCCGAGAACACCGACGACCCGCAGCGGCTGGCCGCCATCGTCGGCGCGCTGGCCGCGCTGCCGCTGCCCGTCGTGCTGCTGGCGCACCCCCGGCTGGTCGCGAGGGCGTCGACCTTCGGCATCGACTTGGCGGCCGGCTCGCTGCGGCAGGCGCCCCCGCTGCCGTACCCGGACATGGTGTCCGCGGTGCTGCACTCGCGCGGGGTGGTCACCGACTCCGGGGGGCTGCAGAAGGAGGCCTACCTGCTCGGCGTCCCCTGCACGACGCTGCGCACCGAGACCGAGTGGGTGGAGACCCTCGCGGACGGCTGGAACGTGCTGGACGCCGACCTGTCCGCGGTGGCCGGGGTCGCGGTCCGGCCGGCCCCGGCCGTGCCGCAGGGCCGTCCGTACGGCGACGGCCACGCGGCGCAGGCCGTGGTGCGGGTGCTGGCCGACGCCCTGCGCTGACCCGGGCTCCGGCCCGAGGGTCAGCCCGCCGAGATCTCGACCGTGCGGCCCTCGGCGGCCGAGCGGATGGCCGCCTCCGCGACGGCGACGGTCGCCATGCCCTGGCGCAACGTGACGATGTCGACGTCCTTGCCCAGCACCGCGTCCCGGAAGGTCTCGTGCTCGGTGCGCAGCGGCTCCGGCTTGGGGAACGCGTAGCGAATCACGTCACCCTCGAGGACGCCGCGGAACTTGGCGTTCTCCTCCCACACGGTCGGCACCGAGGCGTTGGTAAAGAAGGTGAGGTCGGCGCTGATGGTGTCCGCCACGAAGGTGCCGCGCTCCCCGGTGACGACGGTGACCCGCTCCTTCATGGGCGACAGCCAGTTCACCAGGTGGTTGGTGATGGTGCCGTCGGACAGCTGGCCCACGACGGCCACCAGGTCCTCGTACTGGCGCCCGCTCTTGTGCGCGACCCGCGCCGACACGGAGCGGTAGGGCTGCTGGACCACCCAGGCGGTCAGGTCGATGTCGTGGGTGGCCAGGTCCTTCACCACGCCGACGTCGGCGATCCGGGACGGGAACGGGCCTTGGCGGCGGGTCGCGACCTGGTAGACCGCGCCCAGCTCGCCAGCCTCCAGCCGGGCCCGCATCTGCTGCAGCGACGGGTTGTACCGCTCGATGTGACCCACCGCGCCGACCAGGCCGCGCGACTCGAAGGCGTCCGCGATCTGCTGCGAGGAGGCGACGTCGAACGCCAGGGGCTTCTCGATGAGAGCGTGCACCCCAGCGTCGGCCAGGGCCAGCGCGACGTCGGTGTGGAACGCCGTCGGCACCGCGACCATGCAGTAGTCGAGTCCGGCCGCAACGAGCTCGTCGATGCTGCCCAGCACCGCGAGGCCGCCGGCGACGCCGTGCTTGTCCCCGGCCGGGTCCGCGACGGCGACCAGGTCGACGCCGTCCATGGAGGACAGCACCCGGGCGTGGTTGCGGCCCATCATGCCCAGGCCGATCAGCCCGGCCCGAAGGTTGGCCATCAGGCGCCGGCCTTGGCCACGGTGTTCACCGCGTGCACGATCTGCTCGAGGTCGCCCTGGGACAGCGACGGATGCACCGGCAGCGAGATCACCTCGCTGGCGGCCCGCTCGGTCTCGGGCAGGTCCAGCTCGCGGCGGAACGACGGCAGCCGGTGGTTGGGGATCGGGTAGTACACCCCGGAGCCGACTCCGTGCTCCTCGGCCAGCGCCGTCCGGAAGCGGTCCCGGTCCTCGGTGACCCGGATCGTGTACTGGTGGTAGACGTGCGCCGCGCCCGGGGCGGTCGGGGGCACCACGACGCCCTCGAGGTTCGCGCTGAGGAACGCGGCGTTGCGCTGGCGGGTCTTGGTCCAGCCGGCCAGCTTGCGCAGCTGCACCCGGCCCACCGCGGCGTGCACGTCGGTCATCCGGTTGTTCAGCCCGACGACCTCGTTTTCGTACTGCCGCTCCATGCCCTGGTTGCGCAGCAGCCGCACCATCCGCGCGGTCTCGTCGTCGGCGCAGGACACCATGCCGCCCTCGATGGACGTCATGTTCTTCGTCGGGTAGAGGCTGAACATGGCGAACGCGCCGAAGGTGCCGACCGGGCGGCCCTGCCAGCTCGCGGAGTGGGCCTGAGCGGCGTCCTCGTAGATCTCCAGGCCGTGCCGCTCGGCGACGTCCAGCAGGGCGGTCATGTCGGCCGGGTGCCCGTACAGGTGCACCGGCATGATGCCCTTGGTCCGCTCGGTGATCGCGGCCTCGACGGCCCGCGGGTCGAGGCAGAAGTAGTTCGGCTCGATGTCGACGAACACCGGGGAGGCGCCGGTCAGCGCCACCGAGTTCGCGGTCGCCGCGAAGGTGAACGACGGCACGATGACCTCGTCCCCGGCGCCGACGCCGCGGGCGAGCAGGCCGAGGTGCTGGCCGGACGTGCCGGAGTTGACCGCGACGCAGGTGCGGCCGTCCACCAAAGCGGCGAACTCCTGCTCGAAGGCGGCCACCTCCGGGCCCTGGGCGACCATGCCACTGGCGAGCACCCGGTCGACGGCGGCGCGCTCCTCGTCTCCGATGAGGGGCTTGGCGGCGGGAATCATGCGCTGACCTCCGTGAGGGTTCCATCGGTTTCGGTGTACATGGCGCCGGTCTGCGGGCACTGGAAGCGCCCGTCGCCGAGTGCCTCGAGCGGCACGCCGGCCTTGCCGACCCAGCGGACGAAGCGTGCCGGGACGCCGGCGACGAGGGCGAAGTCGGGGACGTCCTTGAGAACCACGCTCCCCGCTGCGACCAGCGCCCAGCGGCCGACGGTGACCGGTGCGACGCAGACCGAGCGGGCGCCGATCGAGGCGCCTTGGCGCACCGTGACGCCGACCGGCTCCCAGTCGGCGGCGGACTTCAGCGTGCCGTCCGGAGCCACCGCACGCGGGTAGTGGTCGTTGGTGAACACGGCGGCCGGCCCGACGAAGACGCCGTCCTCCAGCACCGCCGGCTCGTAGACGAGGGCGTAGTTCTGCAGCTTGCAGTTGTCGCCCATCCGCACGCCGGGCCCGACGTACGCGCCGCGGCCGACGATGCAGTGGCTGCCGAGGACGGCGCCCTCGCGGACCTGGGCCAGGTGCCACACCGAGGAGCCGTCCCCGATCTGCGCGCGGTCGTCGACGTCGGCCGACGGCTGGACGTGCACGGTCATGCGAGTTCCTCCGGGGTCTGGCTGGGGCGGTTAAAGGGTAGCCGTCGCGGCCGCTCGCCCCGGGACGGCCGGTTCGTGACTTAGCCCACCAGTGCTAGCCCACCAGCGGACGGCCGAGGAACCCGGACAGCACGGCGGCGGACCCCCGCCCGTCGTGCTGCTCGTGAGCGTAGCGCTGCCCCGCGGCGGCGACGGCGCGGGCCGCCGCCCGGTCGGCGAGGAGTCCGAGCAGGACCTCGCGCAGCGTGTCCGGCGTGGCGTCGACGATCGGCAGGTCGACCGGGATCCGGGCCCGAACGTGGTCGGCGACGTGCCCGACAGTGAGCCGGCCGGCGGCCATCGCCTGCACCGCCGCGACGCCGTAGGAGCCCAGGGCGAACTGGTCCAGCACGATGTCCGCGTCGGCGACGACCGCGGGCATCTCCTCAGGGCGCAGCCCCGCCAGCCGCCGGTAGTCGATGACGCCCTCGTCGGCCAGCTGCTGGGCCACTGGGTCGACCAGCTCGGAGCCCTTCATCTTGGCGCTGGACGGGACGTGCACCACGACCGGGCGGTCCCGCTCCAGCACCGGCCGGTCGGAGTGCCACAGCCGCGGGTCGACCACCACCGGCAGCCAGGTGCCGCCCGGCACGTCGTCCAGCAGGTCGGGGGTCGAGACGAACGTGGGCCCGTCGAACTCGGCCACGATCCGGCCGAGCCGCTCCGACTGGTCCTGCAGGACCCGGCCGAGCTCCCAGTCCCGGTCGTGGAACGGCGAGTGCGGGTGCCGCTCCGCGTGCCGGTCCGGCCGGCGGACCTCCGAGCCGTGCAGCAGCACCGCGACCCGCACCGGGGCGGCCGCGAGCACCGCCAGCTCGGCGCCGAGGGTGTCGCCGTACTTCAGCCCCATGACCGGGCGGACCGCCTCGGCCAGCAGGTGCGTGTACTCGTGCAGAACCCGCTGCTCCTGGCGGTCCTGCCAGGCCCGCACCCGGTACCAGCGGCCGTCGATCGGCCGGTCCGCCGGGAAGTTCAGCCCGCTGCCCTGGACGGCGAACACCTCGGCGCTGACGCCGTCCAGGTGGGTCTCGACCGCGCGCTTCCACTCCCAGCCCTGCCCGGCGAAGTTGGCCGGGCCGATGCCCAGCCGCACCGGCGTGTCCGGCAGGTCGGGGAACGGCGGCAGCTCCTCGACCGGGACCGGGCGCACCGCGTCCACCCTCCACCGGACCCGTCGGCGCAGCGCACCGGCCAGCCGCCTGGGGGTGATCCGGCCGTACCGCAACGAGGTCATCGGGACCGCCCTCCCACGGCCAGCGCCGTCACCTGGCGGGCCAGCTCGTCGTACGGTGACGGGTCGGCGGCCCGCCGCCTGGCCCAGTCCAGCGCCGCGAGCCGGTGGGCCGCGTGCAGCTCCGGATGGTCGGCGTACTCCTCCAGCGCGCGGGCCGCCTCGGCGGCGTCGGTGACCACCTGGCCGGCCCCGGCCTGCTCGACGAGTGCCGCGGCGCGGGGCAGCGGGGTCACCAGTGTGGGCAGCCCGCACTCGAAGTACTCGTAGACCTTGCTGGGGATCGCTGCCGCGAAGGCCGGTGTGGGGTCGAGCAGGGCCAGCCCCACCCACGCCCCGGCCGCCAGCGCCCAGGCCTCCCGCGGCGGGCGGCGCCCGTGGATGCGCACCCGGTGCGCGGCGGGTGAGGAGGACAGCCACTCGTCCAGCCAGGGCTGGTCCTCGGCACTCACCGGGCCGACGACGTCCAGCTGCCAGCGCGGGGCCGCCTCGACCGCCGCGAGCATGGTGCGCAGGCCGCGCGAGCGGCGGACGTCGCCTACGTACAGCGCCCGAGGTGCCGGCTCGGGGTCGACCGGCGACGGCAGGTACCCACCGGAGGGCAGGTTGACGACGACCAGCCGGTGGCGGGCCTGCCGCGGCGGGACGTGGTCGTCGGCGACCAGGGTCAGGTCGGCCCGGCCGGCGAGTGCCACGGCTGCCCGGGCCACCCCGCGGGCGACCACGCCGGTGGCGCCGGTGGCCCAGGAGCGGTCGGACAGCAGCGCCAGGTAGTCCTCCTGGCAGTCCGCCACGTAGGGGCCGCGGCGCAGCAGCCGGCGCAGCGCAGCGGCCGGCAGCGGGTCCGGGGTGAGGGTGACCAGCACCCGCCCGCGCGCGGCGAGCGGCAGCCGGACGGCGTCCAGCGCCCGGCCGAACCGGCCGGCCCGGGGCCTGGTCCTCACGTCCGCCCCCGGCGGGCCGTCGGAGGGGTCGCCCCGGCCGATCACCTCGACGGCCAGCCCGACCCGTTCCATCGCCTCGACCAGGCGGAACAGCCGGCCGTCCGCGACGTCGTGCGCGGTGCTCAGCACGGTGACGTCGGGACGGCGCCCGGTCGTCAGACGTCCTCCAGGGTCAGCGCGGACTCGCCGACCTTGAGGAACCGCAGGTAGTCCTCGGTGATCTGCTCCGGGGTCCCCTGGCGCACCAGCTCGCCCTTGTGCATCCAGATCGCGTCGGTGCACAGCTCCTGGATGGTGCCGAGCGCGTGGCTGACGATGAGGATGGTGCGGGCCTGTTCGCACAGCTCGCGCATCTTGGAGAAGGACTTCTCCTTGAACGCGGCGTCACCGGCGGACAGCGCCTCGTCGATGAGCAGGATGTCCGGGTCCATGTGCACCGAGACGGCGAACGCGAGCCGGCCGTACATGCCGGAGGAGTAGGTGCGCATCGGCAGGTCGATGAAGTCACCGAGGTCGGCGAACTCGGTGATCTGGTCGTACTTGTCCTGGATCTCGTCCATCTCCAGGCCGGCCGCGAGGCAGCCCAGCATGATGTTCTCCCGGCCGGAGAGCATCGCGTTGAACCCGACGCCGAGCGCCAGCAGCGTGCTGACCCGGCCATTGACCGTGATCCGCCCCTCGGTGGGCGGCAGGATCCCGGCGACGGCGCGCATCAGGGTGGACTTGCCGGCCCCGTTCGCACCGACGATACCGAGCACGGTGCCGTTGTGGACGTCGAACGAGACGTCCTTCACGGCCTCGACGACGCGGACGCTCTTCTTGCGGCGCTCGCTGCGCTTGCCGAGCTTCAGCACGGCACCCTTGAGCGTCTGGTTGGCCTCGTACGACGTGCGGTAGCGGATCCACAGATCCTCGACCTTGACGGCGAGGTCAGAGTCGGACGGCAAAGTCACGCTCCCGGGAGACGAAGAACCAGCCACCGAACAGCAGCAGGAAGGCGGCCCAGAGGATCGCGCCGGCCAGCAGCGCCGGGGACGGGGACACGCCCTCGATCCAGATGTCGTTCATGACACCCAGGACGGGGCCGAGCGGGTTCCCATAGATCATGATCTTGCCCAGCGGTGGCCAGACCTTCTCGTACTTGTCGACCATGGCGGACACGGGGTACAGCACCGGGCTGAGGTAGAGCCAGATCCGCAGGACGTAGGACAGGAACTTGGTGGTGTCCCGGAAGTACACGGTCATCGTGGAGAAGATCATCGCGAGGCCGTAGCCGGTGATCACGAGCAGCGCCACCAGAACCGGATGCCAGAGCAGCGCCCAGGTGGGGCCTACCAGCCCCGTGCTGCCCTGCCCCGGCGGCACGTGCGGCAGTAAGACCAGCCCGAGGCCGTACATCACCAGGTAGACCGGGATAGTGGGCCAGTAGTTCATCAGCGAGGTGATCACCGAGGAGAACGGCAGCAGCGCACGTGGGAACGACTGGTTGAGGATCAGCTTGCCGCCGGCCGTGACCGAGGTGGCACCGACCGACATGCAGCTGGCGACCAGGGTCCAGGTGAACAGCCCGATCACGATGTGCAGGAAGGAGGACCACCCGGCCGGTCTTTTCGCCCCACCGGAGATGACCTCGATGAGCAGGAAGTACACGAAGGCCAGCAGCAGCGGGTTGAGCACCAGCCAGACCGAGCCGATCGGGCTGTCGAAGTTCGCGGCCTTCTGGGTGGTCCGGGACAGCTCGTAGGCGAACCGGCGGCGGCGCCAGAACTCGCGCAGGTACGGGCGCACGGGGGGAAGTGACGCCCTGTGCGGCTCGAAGACCTGAATGCTGCTCTCGAACTCGGAGCGGCGAGCGCTCGCAGCAGTGGTCACGGGGTGCTACCTCTGGGGTCGTCGACGGATGCGCCGCCCAGTGTCTCATCCTTCCGGCCCACACCCCGCACACCGGCCTCTGCGTCGACCGGCAGCGGGCCGAGCAGCTCGCGGTACAGGTCGAGCAGGACCTCGGCCTGCGCCGGCCAGGAGAACCGCCACCGCAGGTCCGGGTCACGCAGCGGGACCTGGTAGCGGTCGAGGTCACCGAGCACGGTCCGCAGCGCGGCGGCGCACCCGTCGACGTCCCCGGCGGGGAAGACCTCACCGATGCCGAGGCTGCGCACCAGCCGGTCCTGCACCTCGGTGTCGCTGGTGACGACGGGCAGCCCGGCCTGGACGTACTCACAGAACTTGTTGGTCAGCGCCCAGTCGTGGTTGCCGGCGTGCAACAACGGCACGATGCCGACAGTGGCCGAGCGGAAGTAGGCCACCACCTGGGACGGCTCGACGAAGTCGACCTCGTGGTAACGGTCCGCGCAGTCCAGCTCAGCGGCCCTGGCGACCAGCTGCCGGGTGTAGTGGCTCGGCGCGCGCGAGACGACCACCAGGTGCACCCCCGGCAGCTGGGCCAGCGCCTCGACCACGGTGTGCACGCCGCGGGCCTCGGCCAGGCCGCCGCCGTAGAGGACGATCGGCGCGTCGTCCGGGACGCCCGCGGCGGCCCGCACCGTCGGCGTCCCGGGCCGCTCCGGGTCGATGATCGGCGCGTTGAGGACGAGCACCGGACGACGGGGCAGCCGGAAGGTCCGCTGCAGCTCGTCGGCGATCGGGTCCGACACGGTGATCACCCGGTCCGCTTCGGGCAGGAACTCCTTCTCGTGCGCCACGTAGGCGGCGGTCACCCGAGCCGGCGGGTTGGGCAGACCGGGCAGGTACTCCCGCGCGTCGTACACCAGATGCACCTGGCGGCCCTGCGCCCGGGCTCGCCGCACGTAGCGCACGGCCACGCCGAGCAGGAAGACGTCGTGCGGGTGCACCACGTCCGGGGAAAGCTCGTCGAGCAGCGGCCCGAAGACCTCCTCGTAGGCGACCAGCTCGGGCAGCACCTGCTCCCACCGGGCCAGCCACGGGTTGCGCAGGTACACATCGAGCTGCCGGTCCCGGCTCAACCGTCCGGTCGCGGCGACCGCCTTCGGCAGCGCGCCCTGCCGCCAGGCCCGCTCGGCCCGCCGACGCACCTTGGCCACCCCACGGCGCAGCTTCCCGCCGGTCACCCTCCGCGCCCGGTCGGCCGCCGGACCCTTGCGGGCGGCCCGGCGGACCACCCGGACGCCGTCCACCACGACCTCGTCGTCCGCGGCAGCCAGACCGACCCCCACCACGTCGAGCCCGGCCTCGGCGAAGGTCCGCAGGTACTTGCGGGCGCGGGCATCGACCTCGATGTCGTTGCCCACGAGCACGGCGACCCGCGGCCGCCTTCCTGGACCGGTCATGCCGGGGTTCCTTCCGATCGGGTCGAGCCGCTCACCCAGCGGGCCAGGGTCTGCGCGGCCAGCCGACCGTCATGGAACCGGGCCACGAACTCCGGACCCCGCGCGGCCTGCTCCCTGGCGGCGTGGCGGTCGTCGCGCAGCCGCTCGACCACCTCGACGAGAGTCTGCGGGGTGGCCTCCACGATCGGCAGCTGGACCGGCAGCCGGGCCCGGATGCGGTCGCCCACGTAGCTGACCACCACCCGGCCGGCGGCCATCGCCTGCACCGCCTGGACGCCGTACAGCCCCAGCGAGAACTGGTCGAAGACGAGGTCCGCGTCGCGGACCAGCGCCGGCATGTCCTCGACGGCCACGTTGTCGGCGCGCCGGTACTCGACCAGGCCGCGCTCGGCCATTCGCTGCGCGATCGGCTCGAAGACCGCGCTGCCCTTGAGCTCGGGGTTGGACGGCACGTGCAGCAGCACCGGGGTGGCCCGCTCCAGCACGGGCGGCCCCGGCGCCCACTCCACCGGGTCGACGACGACCGGCAGCCACTGCGCCTCGGGCACGTAGTCCAGCAGGTCCGGCGTGCTGACAAACCGGGGTCCGTCGAAGTCCTCGAGCTGGCGCATGATCCGGTCGCAGGTCTGCTGCAGGCGCACGGCGAGGTCCCAGTCCTGATCCTGGAACGGCGAGGTCGGCTCGAGCTGCCGGTGCAGCCGCGGGCTGCGCACCTCGGAGCCGTGGAACGCGACCCCCGCCGAGAGACCGGCCTGGCGCAGCGCGGCCAGGTCACCACCGAGCTCGCCCCCGCCGAGCGCACCGAACACGCCGAGACCGGACTCCATGAGCACGTGGCTGAACCGCCGGCGCACGTCCCGGCGGTGGGCCAGGGACCAGGACCGCGACCCCCAGGACTCCGGAGGGACCCGCACGTCGGTCGGGAAGACGAAGGAGGAGATCCGGTCGAGGGTCCAGACCTCGGTGCGGACGTCCGGGTGGTACCGGTCGAGGGCCCGCGCCCACGCGTAGCCCTGACCGGCGCTGTTGGTGGGGCCGACCCACACCGAGGTGACGCCTGCGTCGGCCGCGGAGAGCGGGCCGAACAGCCCCCGGTAGGCCGCCCGAAGCTGGGCGGTCTGCTCCGGCCGGGACAGCAGCGAGCGGACCACCGGACCGGACAGCCGGGCCCGGTAGACGTCGACGTCGGCGAGCACCCGGCGCACCGACTCGGCGAGCGCCGCCGGGTCTCCGGAGCCGAACGGCACGCCCAGGCCCAGCTCGGCCAGCCAGGGCACCCCGGCGTGGCCCTGGCCGGCCACGACGGGCAGCCCGGCACCGACCATGGCCGACAGGGCGGTCGGCAGCGTGAGGTCATGGTCCTGGGGCTCAACCAGGGCCAGCACCGCGAGTGCGGCCGAGCCCAGCAGCTCGTCGCGGTCCTGCTCCACGCCGGCCACCTGGAGCCGGTCAGCAACCCCGTGCTGGCCGGCCCGCTCGAGCAGGTCGGCGAGGTCGGCCGTGCCGTCGTCGAGCAGGGTCAGCCGGGCCTCGGGGAGCAGCGTGAGCGCATCGACCAGCGTCTCGAGCCCGCTCGTCCGGCGTCCGACCGGGCAGACCAGCAGCGGGCCGGCCTCGGCGGCCGGCACCCGGGCCCCAGGCAGGACCGGCGACGAGGCGGAGAGGACGACGTCCACGGCGTGCTCGCGCCGCAGCGCGCGCAGCGCCGCGTGACGGCGGCCCGGCGGCACACCGTCGGGGCGCTCGACCAGGACCAGCCGGACGGCGCGGCCCTTCGCCCCGGCTCGCGCGACAGCGGCCGCGGCCACCGGCAGGGCGACCAGGTCGTGGACCTGGACGACGTCCGGCGCCAGCGCGTCCAGCCGTTCGCCGTAGCCGGCCTCGAGCCCGGCCACCGCCCGGCGCACGGCCCGGCTCGGGCGCAGCCGGTGGCTGCGGCCGGGAGCAGTCGTCGGCACGGGGGTTCGCAGCACCCGCACCCCGGCGACGTCGACGTCGGCCGCTGCCCCGGCGCCCAGCGCGGTGACCTGCAGCCCGGCCGCCGCGAGCGACTGAGCGTGCTCGAGCACCAGCCGGTCGGACAGCACGTCGCCGGCGGCGAGCAGGACGACGTGCGGGGCCGGGCCGAGGTCGTCGCTCATCGAGGGGGCGCGGCCAGCTCACGGCCCAGCAGCCGGCCGTACACCGCCCGCAGGGTCTCCGCCTGGCGCTCCCAGGAGAACCGGCGCAGCACCTCGGGGTCGGCGGTCAGCGCCTTGCGGTAGCGGTCGAGGTCGGCCACCACCGTGCGGACCGCTGCCGCCAGCGAGGCCGGGTCCCCCGCGGTGTAGACCTCGCCGACACCGAGCTGGTGGATGAGCTCGGCCATCGCCTTGACGTCGCTCACCACCATGGGCAGCTCGGCGTGCAGGTAGTCGAACAGCTTGTTCGGCAGCGCCATCTCGTGGTTGGGCACATGGTTGAGCCCATGCACCCCGATCGTCCCGGTCGACAGGTAGTCGATGATCTGTTCCCCGGGCACGTACGGCGCGAAGCGCAGCCGCCCGGCGGTGCCCGCGGCCTCCGCCGTGTCGACGAGGGTGCGGATGTACCGGTTGTCCGTGGGCGCGTTGGTGACGATCACCACGTGGACGTCGGACGGCAGGTGGGCCAGGGACTGGACCAGCGTGGTGACCCCGCGGTCCGGGTCGATGTTGCCGCTGTAGACCAGCAGCGGGACGTCGTCCGGCACACCGGCGGCGGCCCGGACCGACGGACGGGGACGGTCCGCTGGCCGGACGCCGGAGGCCGTGTTGAGCACCACGACCGGCCGCTCGACCAGCCCGGTGCGCTGCTGGATGGCGTCGGCGATCGGCTCGCTCACGGTGAGCACGGTGTCGGCTCGGCCGATGTACTCCTGCTCGTGGTCGGCCATCCCGGCGATCCGGTCGGCGTGGTAGCGCGACATCCCGGGGACGAACTCGTGCGCGTCGTACAGCCACTTGATGTCGCGCCCGCGCAGCCGGGCCCGGTCGACCGCGTTCGACGCGATCCCGATCATGTTCACGTCGTTGGCGTGGATCAGGTCCGGGTCCAGCTCGTCGAGGACCGGCCCGAAGGCGATCTCCAGGTCGAGGTACTCCGGCAGCAGCCGGCGCCAGTTCCCCGTGGGCCGGTGGGCGTACCAGCGGGCGGCCCGCTGGTCGTTCAGTGGGAAGCGCCGGCCGGTGTAGAACCGGCCCACCTTGGTGCGCACGACGACCACCTTGCGGCGCACCCGGTTGCTGTTCTTCACCGCCTTGCGGCGGGCGCGCGACCAGGTGGACGCGGCCGCCCGCGGGGAGGCCGGCAGGCTGACCTGCCGACCCGCCTCGACCATGAGGTCCAGGTCGGCGATGCGCCGCCGGCGGGCCTCCGCCCTGGCGGCCAGCAGCGTCCCGTAGCCGAACGGGAAGAGCACCCGGCGGCGCAGCCGGCGCAGGTCGTTCGCCCGGTCCTTCATCAGGTACTCGGCCGGCACGTTGACGACGTGGACCGGGCCCATCTCCTCCTCGAACTGCTGCTCCCCCGCGGTCAGGGCCACCACGGTCACCCGCAGCCCGAACGAGGTGGCGGACAGCGCCGTCTTGCGCACCCTGGCGTCGTGCTGCATCGGGTTGCCGACGATCAGCACGAGGTGCGGCGCCACGTCGCTCACGCGCCCACTCCTTCGGCCAGCCGGGTGTAGACGCTGACGAGAGCGGCGCCGTCACGGGTCCAGGACAAGTCGTCAGCGGCCGCGCCGACCCCCGCGAGCAGCTCAGGGTAGCGGCGAACCGCCTCGCGGACGGCGCCGGCCAACGACTGGGCGTCACCCGGCCGGTACAGCGTCCCGATGCCGTACTGCCGAACCACCCGGGCCAGCTGCTCGATGTCCGCGGCCACGACCGGGACACCGGCCCGGATCGCGTGGAACAGCTTGTTCGGCTGCGCCAGCCGGTGGTTGTCCCCCCGGTCCGCGAGGGTCACCAGGGCCAGCCCCGCGGTCCGCAGCAGCCGGTCCACCTCCTCGACGCTGACCGCGGGCAGCACCTGCGTGGTCCCGGCGTCGAGCCGCGCCCGGTAGGTGTCGTCGGCGGGACCGACCATGGTGATCTGCAGCGGAGCCAGCTCGGCGGCGGCGGTGACGAGCGTCTCCAGGTCGCGCAGCGGGGCGATCCGGCCGGCGTAGACCGCTCCGCGTGGGCTCTCGGGCAGCGCTGGCGTCCGCAGCGCGGGGTCGGCCGGGGGGAAGGTGTTGCGCACCACCGTGACGTTCCGCCAGCCGTGCAGCTGCTCGAGCTGGTCGGCGACACCCTGGCCGACGGTGATGACGGCCGCCGCGGTCGAGCCCAGCCGGGCCTCCTCGATCCGCTCCCGACGGCGGACCAGCGGGGTCGGGCGGCCGGACGCCGGGCGCCCGTACCAGTACTCGTGGGTGTCGTACACCAGTGGGACGCCGTGCTGGCCGGCCAGCTCGGCGCCCAGCGGCAGCGCCGTGAAGTCGTGCGCGTGGACGACGTCGAACGTGCGGCCCGCCGCGTCCGCCCTGGCGCGCTGCACCCAGGCCCGGTGCGCAGACGCGACGTGGGTGGGCATCAGCACCCAGCGCGCCGCCCGAGCCGGGGCCGGCAGCGGCCGGGAGGTGCGGTCCCCCGCGGCCCGCTTGAGCGCGGAGGAGCCGCCGGCGCTGGAGACGGTGATGCCCGGCGCCGGCTGGAACTCCTCCGGGATGTGCCGCCCGACGATGTGCACCGAGTGCCCGGCGGCCACCAGCGTCTCGGCCTCCCGCAGGACCCGGTTGTCGGTGGCGACGTCGGTCCAGACCAGCATGAGCACGCGCATGTCAGGCGGCGGTGTCCGCCGGCTCGCGCGGCACCTCGGCGAGGGTGCGGGGGCTGGTGAGGAAGCCGGCCCCCCAGGACAGGTGCATCGTCGGGTAGACCAGCAGCAGCCCGGCCCGAGCGGCGGGCGGCAGCCCGGTCCCGGTCCAGGCAGTGGCCACGACGACCAGGCCGAGGTACCCCGCGGGCACCAGCAGCGCCGGCGGCCAGAACGGCGCCAGCACCGCGGCCGCCGCGAGCCCGGCCAGCAGGGTGGGCGGTGCCAGGTAGCGCAGGGTGGCGGTGCCCTGGTTGCGGCGCATCACGGTGCGCCGCCACCGGCCGTAGTCGAAGTACTGCCGGGCCAGGTCGCCGAGCGTGGGTCGGGGCCGGTAGGACACTCGCAGCCGCGGGGTGAACCAGACGACGCCGCCGCTGCGGCGGATCCGCAGGTTGAGGTCCCAGTCCTGGGCCCGCAGGTACGACTCGTCGTACCCGCCCACCCGCTCGAGCGCCTCCCGCCGGAACACGCCGAGGTAGACCGTGTCAGCGGGACCGGCCCCGCCACCGGTGTGGAACCGGGAGCTGCCCACGCCGAACGTCGAGGTCATCGCCCTAGCCACGGCCTGTTCGAACGGGGTCACCCCCTCCGCCGCCATGATGCCGCCGACGTTGTCGGCCCGGGTCTCCTGCAGCACCTCGACGGCGGTGCGCACGTAGTCCGTCGGGAACAGGGCGTGCCCGTCCACCCGGACGACGATCCGGTGCCGCGCGGCACCGATCGCCGAGTTCAGCGCGGCCGGGGTCGTCCCGCTGGGGTTGGGCACCGTGCGGACCCGCCCGCCGTGCTCGGCCACCAGCCGCGCGGCGATCTCGTCGGTCCGGTCCCGGGACGGGCCCAGCGCCATGACCAGCTCGAGCTCGCCGGGGTAGTCCTGGGCCAGCACCTGGCCGACGGCGTCCCGCAGGTGCCGCTCCTCGTCCAGCACCGGCATGACGACGGATACCGGGGGCCACGCGGCGTCCGAGGCGGCCGCATCCGGCGAGGTCGTCATGGGGTTCTACGGTAACCGACCGGGCCCGTGCGGCTGTGACACGAGACACGCTGCGGGCCGGCACGAAACCCGGGGAGGCCGTCGAGCGTCGTACCCTCGATGAGCCGGCCGGAATCCGCGCCCGGCCCGACAGCCCCCGGAGGACCCGACCCATGACCGACGCTGGCAGCACGCGCTCATCGCTGCCGCCCGAGCTGGACCCTCGCGGTCCGCGCCGGCCCGCGGCGACGGCGTCCGGTGCCCGGCGGTCCCGCTCCCGGCGGCCACTGGCCTGGGTGGCCGGCAGCCTGGCCGCGGTCACCGTCGGGTTCAGCCTGGTCGGCAACGGCGTGGCCAACCACTACGAGAGCAAGATCACCCGGGTGTCCGTCTTCGACGGGCTCAGGAACCGGCCGGCCAAGGTCAGCAGCTCGGCCGAGAACATCCTGCTGGTCGGCTCGGACAGCAGGGCCGGGCTGAGCAGGAACGAGATCGCCGAGCTGCACGTCGGCTCGGCCACCGCCACCAACGCGGGCGGCCGCCGGTCGGACACCATGATCCTGCTGCACATCTCCAAGGACCGTGGCACCGCGACTCTGCTCAGCCTGCCCCGGGACTCCTACGTCACCATCCCCGCCTACACCGACGCGGTGGGCAAGAAGCACCCGGAGTCGCACAACAAGCTGAACGCGGCCTACGCGTTCGGCGGCCCGCAGCTGGCCGTGGCCACGGTGGAGACCAACACCGGGGTGCACATCGACCACTACATCGAGATCGGCTTCGACGGCTTCGTGCGGATGGTCAACGCGGTCGGCACGGTGCCGATCTGCACGCCCAAGGCGCTGAACGACCCCAAGTCCGGCCTGAACATCCCGGCCGGGACCACCCAGCTGGACGGTGCCACCGCGCTGAAGTACGTCCGGGCCCGCTACGTGGACCCGCGGGCCGACCTCGGCCGGATCGACCGGCAGCAGGCCTTCCTGGCGGCGCTGTTCCGCCGGGCCATGAGCTCCCAGATCCTGCTCAACCCGATCAGGCTCAACAGCTTCCTGGACGCTGTGCTGGCCGCCGTCACGACCGACCCGGACCTGAGCCGGGCGGACATCTTGGACCTGGCCACCTCGATGCGCAGCGTCGCGGCCGGGAACGTGGTGTTCGCCACCATCCCGATGGCGAACGTCGACTACTCGGTGAACGGCATCGGCTCGACCGTGCTGTGGGACGACGCCAAGGCGCAGCAGGTCTTCAACGCCTTCCGCACCGACACGCCCCTGGTCAAGCCGGCCACCACCGCCCCGACCACGACGACGGCCAGCGCGCCGACGGTTGCGCCGTCCCAGATCAGCCTGGTGGTCCTCAACGGGGCCGGTGTGGCCGGCCTCGCCGGCCGCGCCGCGAACGACCTGCAGCAGCTGGGCTTCGTGCTGGCCGGGCCGGCGGCGAACGCCGCGACGACCGGGGCCAGCCAGACCGTCGTGCGGTACGACCCGAGCTGGAACGAGTCCCTGAAGACCGTGCTGGCGGCACTCCCGGGAGCCACCGCGGTCGCCGTCCCCGGGCAGGGCAAGGTCTTCAAAGTGGTCGTCGGCTCGTCCTACTCCGGCGCCAAGGCGGTCACCGTGACGGCGGCCCCGGCGGCCACCGCAACCAGCAGCGCCCCGGTGCAGACGACGTCCGCGGCGGACAACAACCCCTGCAAGTCCTGACACGGGATCCCGCGGCCAGAGCGACGGTTCGGCCGTCCGCCGAGTGGTGGGGGCGGCCGCCCGGAACCCCGCCGGTAGGGTCCGATCATGAGCATGCGGATGACCGTCATCGGCCTCGGGTACCTCGGCGCCACGCACGCGGCCTGCATGGCCGAGCTCGGCCACGACGTCCTCGGCATCGACGTCGACCCGGACAAGGTGGCCCGGCTCAACGCCGGCGAGGTGCCGTTCTTCGAGCCCGGCCTGGAGCCGGTGCTGCGCAAGAACCTGGAGGCCGGGCGGCTGCGCTTCGGCGCCTCGTTCGAGGAGGCGGGCAGCTTCGGCGAGGTGCACTTCGTGTGCGTCGGCACCCCGCAGAAGAAGGGCGAGCACGCGGCCGACCTGCGCTACGTCGACGGGGCGACCGAGTCGCTGGCCCGGCACCTGGACCGGCCGACGCTCGTGGTCGGCAAGTCGACCGTGCCCGTGGGCACCGCCGGCCGGCTGGCCGAGCTGATCGCCACGACAGCGCCGGCCGGTGCGGCCGCCGAGCTGGCCTGGAACCCGGAGTTCCTGCGCGAGGGGTACGCCGTCGCCGACACCCTGCACCCCGACCGGCTGGTCGTCGGCGTCCGCTCGCAGCATGCCGAGGACGTGCTCCGGGAGGTGTACGCCGGACCGATCGGCGCCGGCACCCCGTTCCTGACCATGGACTTCGCCACCTCCGAGCTGGTCAAGGTCGCCGCAAACGCGTTCCTGGCCACCAAGATCTCGTTCATCAACGCGATGGCCGAGGTGTGCGAGGCCGCCGGGGCGGACGTCGCTCAGCTGGCCGACGCGATCGGCTACGACCCCCGGATCGGACGCCGTTTCCTCAACGCCGGCCTCGGTTTCGGCGGCGGCTGCCTGCCCAAGGACATCCGTGCGTTCATGGCCCGGGCCGGCGAGCTGGGCGCCTCCGAGGCGCTGACCTTCCTGCGGGAGGTGGACGCGATCAACATGCGACGCCGGACCCGAGTGGTCGAGCTGGCCCGCGAGCAGTGCGATGGCTCGCTGCTGGGCAAGCGGGTGGCCGTGCTCGGTGCGGCGTTCAAGCCGGACAGCGACGATGTGCGTGACTCCCCGGCACTCAACGTGGCGGGCCAGATCCAGCTGCAGGGCGCCGCGGTCACCGTGTACGACCCCGAGGCGATGGTCAACGCCCGCGCGCTGTTCCCGACACTGGGCTTCGCCGACTCGGTGGTCGAGGCCTGTGAGCGCGCCGACGTCGTCCTGCTGCTTACCGAGTGGGACGAGTTCAAGCAGCTCGACCCGGTCACGCTGGCGCCAGCCGTGGCCACGCCCCGGATCGTCGACGGCCGCAACGCCCTTGACGCGAAGCGGTGGCGGACGGCGGGCTGGACGTACCGCGCGATGGGTCGTCCGTGACCGATCGGCCGTGGACCGGGTGGGCCGATGACGACGTCATCCGGAGGCTGCTGACCGGGACCGCCACCTGGGCAGTCGTCGGCCTGAGCGTGAACAGCAGGCGGCCAGCCTATGGCGTGGCGGCGACGCTGCAGCGGCACGGCCTGCGCATCGTGCCGGTGCATCCGAGGGCGGACACGGTGCACGGCGAGACCGGCTACCCGACGCTGGCCGACATCCCGTTCCCGGTCGACGTGGTGGACCTGTTCGTCAACTCGACGCTGGTCGGGCCGGTGGTCGACCAGGCCATCGCGGTCGGGGTCGGTGCCGTGTGGCTGCAGCTGGCCGTGATCGACGAGGCTGCGGCCGAGCGGGCACACGCGGCGGGATTGGACGTGGTCATGGACCGGTGCCCGGCGATCGAGGGACCCCGACTGGCTGGCTGGTGAGACCCCTCAGCCGGTGAAACCGGTCGCGCTGCCCCCGGCGACCCGCCGGCGCAGCGCCTCCCCCTTGGCCGTGGCCTGCGCGTTCAGGTCCGCCTGGAACACGCCCATCCGGGCACGCAGCGCGTCGTCGGCGGTGGCCAGGATCCGCACGGCGAGCAGCCCCGCGTTGCGGGCCGCCCCCACGGCGACGGTGGCGACCGGAACACCGGCGGGCATCTGCACGATGGACAACAGTGAGTCCAGGCCGTCCAGGTGGGCGAGCGGGACCGGGACCCCGATGACCGGCAACGGGGTCACGGCGGCCAGCATCCCGGGCAGGTGCGCGGCGCCGCCGGCGCCTGCGATGAGCACCCGGAGGCCCCGGTCGGCGGCGGTGGCGCCGTACTCGATCATCTCGCGGGGCATTCGGTGCGCGGAGACGACATCGACCTCGTGCGGCACGCCGAACTCGGCGAGTGCCTCGGCTGCTGCCTGCATCACCGGCCAGTCCGAGTCGCTGCCCATGACCACGCCGACCAGCGGTTGCTCACTCATCGATGTCGCCCCTCAGGTACGCGGCCGCGTGGCGGGCCCGCTCGGCCAGGTCGTGCGGGTCGGAGCCGATGACCGTGACGTGTCCGAGCTTGCGTCCGGGCCGCGGTCGCTTGCCGTAGGCGTGGATGTGCAGCTCGGGGTCACGGGCCAGGCAGTGCAGGTAGCCCGGGTAGAGGTCGTCGAGGTCGCCGCCGAGGACGTTGACCATCACGGCGTGCGGCGTCAACGCTCGCGTCGAGCCCAGCGGCAGGTCGAGCACGGCCCGCAGGTGCTGTTCGAACTGGCTGGTGACCGCCCCGTCGATCGTCCAGTGCCCGGTGTTGTGCGGCCGCATGGCCAGCTCGTTGACCAGGACGCCGTCCGCGGTGTCGAACAGCTCGACCGCGAGCACCCCGGTCACCTCGAGCTCCCGGGCGATCCGCAGCGCCGCCGCCTGGGCGGCCAGCGCGTGGTCCTCGGCAATGCCGGGCGCGGGCACGTGCACCTCGTGGCACACGCCGTGGTCCTGGACGGACTCGACGACCGGGTAGACCGCCGCCTGCCCCGAGGGTGAGCGGGCCACCAGCACGGCCAGCTCACGGGTGAACGGGACGACGTCCTCGACGAGCAGCGGCTGCCCCGTGGCCAGCCAGTCGGCCGCGTCGTCGACGCTGCGGACGATCCGCACGCCCTTGCCGTCGTATCCCCCGCGTGCGGTCTTCAGCACCGCCGCACCGTCGTCCGCGGTGGCGAGGAACGCGGCCAGGTCGTCCGCGGTGTCCACGGGGACCCAGCGCGGCACCGGCACGCCGATGGCCTGCAGCCGGGCCCGCATCACGCGCTTGTCCTGCGCGTGCACCAGCGCCGCCGAGCCGGGCCGCACCGCGACGCCTGCCGCCTCGAGTGCCTGCAGGTGCGCCGTGGGCACATGCTCGTGGTCGAAGGTGACGACGTCGCAGCCCGCGGCGAAGGCGCGCAGGTCGGCCAGGTCGCGATAGTCGCCGACGGTGACGTCGTTGATGACCTGGGCAGCGGAGTCGTCGGCCGAGTCAGCGAGCAGCCGCAGCCGGATGCCGGGCCCGATGGCCGCCTGCTGCATCATCCGGGCCAGCTGGCCACCGCCCACCACGCCGACGACCGGGAAGTCTGCGGGCAGGTCGGGCACGCAGCGCACGATACCGGCCCGACCCGTTCACGCTGCGTCCACCAGTCATTGACGCAAGGTGACAACCCCGGGCGAACGGGGTCATCGGTTCGGTTACACCCAGTGACCGCAGGACTTCCGGCCCACGGCAACAGTTCCGCGACGGCGGGACGATCAATGAGTCCGACGGGAGGCTAACCCGCGGGCACCTTCCACCCGGACTCGGGGCCGGCGACCCGCCGCCTGCCAGGCCGACGGAACCTGCACGGTGACCTACACCCTGCAGAACGACTTCAACCTGCCCGAGGACGTGGCCCTGAAGTCCTCCTCCGGCGGAGGCCCCCTGACCGGGCTGCCCGCGAAGATCGCCGCCAGCCCGTCGACGCCGTACCAGAGCACAACGGTCACCCACAGCGGCGTGCCCGGGACGGCGAGCTCCGCCGCCCTGTCCGTGGTCGGCACCTGGACCGACGGCTACAACCAGACCGACTCCTCGTTGGTCAGCCTGGCCGGCGACTGTCAGCCCAGCACCCCGCCGACCCCCCCAGGTGACGGACGAGACCTGCTCCGAGGCGAACACGCCGCAGGACGGGTCCATCACGGTCACCGTGGTCAAGGGTGTCGGCTACTACTTCGTGGTGACCGACTCGGACAACGAGCCCACCCCGATCGACGGCACGGTCTCGTTGCCCGCCGGTGACTACACGGTGATCGCGATGCGCGGCGAGCAGACAGTCAAGACCTGGGACGTCACCATCGGGGCCGCGACGTGCACGGTTCAGCCAAACACGGTGACCCCGCCGCCGGTCACCAAGCCGGGGCCCGCCAACCCGCAGGCCTCGGTCCAGGCCACCTGCGCCAAGACCGAGATCGAGCTGACGAACCTGACCGCCCACGTGGGCGATGCGTCGGCCACCTTCCAGATCACCGTCGACGGCACGGCCGGGGGCGGCCCGGTCACGGTCGCTGCCGGCGCCACGCAGTCGGTCACCTACACCGCGGTCGGCAACCCCTACACGGTCGCCGTCCTCGTCGACGGCTCGGAGATCTCCTCGGCCACCACCGCGGACCAGGACTGCGTCCTGGGTGTCGTGATCCCGGGGGCGAAGCCGTCGACGGTCGAACCGGTCGTCGTCCCAACCGTCCTGCCGCACACCGGCGCGGGCAGCCTGCCCCTGCCCCTGGCCCTGGTCCTGGCGGGCGCCGGCCTGCTGCCGCTGGGGCCGTCCTGGTGGCCTCGAGCCGCCGCCGCCGTGGGGATCTCGCGTCCTAGCCCCACATGAGCGCGAGGGCCCCGGACCGCGCTGGTCCGGGGCCCTCGCGTCGGCCTACAGCCCCAGGTCGCGGGCGATGAGCATGCGCTGCACCTCGGAGGTGCCCTCCCCGATCTCCAGCACCTTGGCGTCGCGGTAGAACCGGCCAACGGCGTACTCGTTCATGAACCCGTAGCCGCCGTGCACCTGGGTGGCGTAGCGGGCGTTGTCCATGGCCGCCTCGGACGCGAACAGCTTGGCGATCGCGGCCTGCCGCTTGAACGGCTCGCCGCGCAGCATCCGCGCGGCCGCGTCGTAGTAGGCCAGCCGGGCGGTGTGGGCGCGCATCTCCATGTCCGCGACCAGGAACTGCACGGCCTGGTTGCGGCCGATCGGGCGACCGAACGCCTCGCGGGTGTTGGCGTAGCGCACCGACTCGTCCACGCAGCCCTGCGCCAGCCCGACCGACAGGGCCGCGATCGCGATCCGGCCCTCGTCCAGGATCTGCAGGAACTGCGCGTAGCCACGGCCGCGCCCCCCCACCAGGTTCTCGGCCGGCACCCGGCAGTCGGTGAAGGACAGCCCATGGGTGTCCGAGGACCGCCAGCCGACCTTCGAGTACGACGGTTCGACGGTGAACCCCGGCGTGCCCGACGGCACCAGGATCGCGGAGATCTCCTTGCCGCCACCGGCCTTCTCGCCGGTGACCGCCGTGACGATGACGAAGTCGGTGATGTCGGTCCCGGAGTTGGTGATGAAGGACTTCGACCCGTTGATCACCCAGTGGTCACCGTCGAGCACAGCGGTGGTCCGGGTCGCGCCGGCGTCCGACCCGCCCCCGGGCTCGGTGAGCCCGAACGCTCCGAGCGCCTGCCCTGACGTGAGCCGGGGCAGCCAGCGGGCCTTCAGCTCCTCGGAGCCGAACCGGAACAGCGGCATCGCGCCGAGCGACACCGCCGCCTCGAGCGTGATCGCCACCGAGGAGTCCACCCGGGCCAGCTCCTCGAGGACGATGCACAGCGCGAAGTAGTCCCCGCCCATGCCGCCGTGCTCCTCGGGGAAGGGCAGGCCGAACAGCCCCATCCGGCCCATCTGCTCGACGATCGCGTACGGGAAGGCGCCGGCCTCGTACAGCTCGCCGATGGACGGCGCGATGACGTCGTGGGCGAACTCCTCCGCGGTGCTGCGCAGCTGCTCCAGGTCGGCGTCCAGCCGGAAGTCGGGCATGTCCGGTCACTCCTGCTCGGGAACGGAAGGGGGTTGCGGCACCACCCGGGCCAGCGGCTCGTCCAGCGCCACGGACCGGCCGGGGACGACGTACAGCTCGGCCAGCGCGCCGTCGTAGGCGGCGCTCACCACGTGCTCCATCTTCATGGCCTCGACGACGGCCACCGGCTGACCGGCCACGACCACGTCGCCGGCCGCGACGTGGACCAGCAGCACGGTGCCCGGCATCGGGCTACGCAACAGCTCCTCGGCAGCCACTCGGCCACCGGCCCGGCCGCTGCGGTACGGCTCGGTCTCGCGCAGCGCCCACCCACGGCCGCCACGGCCCAGCCACACGGTGCGCCCGTCGCGGGCGTGGGCGTAGCGGGTGCTGGTTCCGGCCAGGGTCACGCGCAGGGTCCCACCGTCGATGCGGGCGCTGCCGGGCACCGGCTCGCCGTCACCGATCCGGACCTGGGCCTGGCCGGCCCGGCCGAGCGTGCGTACCACACCGCCCTCGGCCGCCCCGAAGCCGAACCGCCAGGTGGCCCAGGCCGGGCCACCCAGCCGCCAGCTGCCGGGGACCTCCCAGGGCCCCGCCCCGGGCTCCGGCTCCAGCGCCAGCAGGTGCTCCAGCGCCGCGGCCATGAGCACGTCGCCAGGGACGTCGTTCGGGGTGGCGTGCTCGCCCAGCACCCGCTCGACCAGCCCGGTGTCCAGCCGACCAGCGCGGACCTCGGGGTGGCGCACCAGGTCCCGTAGCAGCGGCACGTTGGTCGTCACGCCGAGTACCACGGTGGCACCGAGGGCGTCGTCCAGCCGGCGCAGCGCGGTGTCCCGGTCGGGCCCCCAGGCCACCACCTTGGCCAGCATCGGGTCGTAGCTTCCGCCGATCCGGGTGCCGACGTCCAGCCCCGAGTCGACCCGCACCCCGGTGTGGTCGGTCGGCTCGTGCAGCGCCAGCACCGTCCCGGTCGACGGCAGGAAGCCGCGGTCGGGGTCCTCGGCGTAGACCCGCGCCTCGACCGCGTGCCCGCGCAGCACGACGTCGTGCTGGCGCAGCTCGAGCGGCTCTCCCGCGGCGACCCGCAGCTGCAGCTCGACCAGGTCCAGGCCGGTCACCAGCTCGGTGACCGGGTGCTCCACCTGCAGCCGGGTGTTCATCTCCAGGAAGAAGAACTCCTCGGGCCGGTCCCCGGGCACGATGAACTCGACGGTCCCGGCGTTGACGTAGCCGCAGGCCCGGGCGGCGGCTACAGCGGCCGCCCCCATGGCGTCGCGCATCCGGTCGTCGAGCAGCGGGGACGGCGACTCCTCGACGACCTTCTGGTGCCGACGCTGCAGGCTGCACTCGCGCTCGCCGAGGTGCACGACGTGGCCGTACGCGTCGGCGAGCACCTGCACCTCGATGTGCCGCGGCGACTCGACGTACCGCTCGAGCAGCAGCGTGTCGTCACCGAACGCGGCCCTGGCCTCGCGCCGCGCCCCGGCCAGCTCGGCCGGCAACGCGCCCGGGTCGCGGACCAGCCGCATCCCCTTCCCACCGCCGCCCGCCGACGGCTTGACGAGGACCGGGTAGCCGACCCCGGCGGCGGCCGCCACCAGCTCGTCGTCGGCGAGGCCGGCCGCCGTGGTGCCCGGCACGACGGGGACGCCAGCCGCCACCACCGCGGCCTTCGCCGCAATCTTGTCGCCCATGGCCTCGATGGCCTCGGGCGGCGGTCCCACGAACACTAGACCGGCGTCCGCGCAGGCCCTGGCCAGCCGCGGGTTCTCGGCCAGGAACCCGTAGCCCGGGTGCACGGCCTGCGCGCCCGTGTGCACCGCGGCGGCCACGACCCGCTCGACCGACAGGTAGCTCTCGGCGGGGGCGGCCGGGCCCAGCCGGACGGCGCCGTCGGCCTCCCGCACGTGCCGGGCGTTCGCGTCCGCGTCGCTGTAGACCGCGACCGAGCGGATGCCCAGCGAGCACAGGGTACGGATGATCCGCACCGCGATCTCACCGCGGTTGGCGACCAGCACCGTGTCGAAGACCCGGTGGGCCGCGGAGGGCGAGTCGGTCATGGGGCTCCCTCTCACATCCGGAAGACGCCGTAGCCGACCGGCTCCAGCGGCGCGTTCGCGGCGGCCGCCAGGGCCAGGCCGAGCACCGTCCTGGTCTCCAGCGGGTCGATGACGCCGTCGTCCCACAGCCGGGCGGTGGCGTAGTAGGGGTTGCCCTGCCGCTCGTACTGCTCACGGACCGGAGCCTTGAGCGCCTCCTCCTCGTCCGGGGGCAGCACCCCGCCCCTGGCCTCCACCTGGTCCTTGCGGACAGTGGCCAGCACGGACGCCGCCTGCTCGCCGCCCATCACCGAGATCCGGGCGTTCGGCCACGTCCACAGGAACCGCGGCGAGTACGCCCGGCCGCACATCGCGTAGTTGCCGGCCCCGAACGACCCGCCGATGACGACGGTGAGCTTGGGCACCCGGGCGCAGGCCACCGCGGTGACCATCTTGGCGCCGTGCTTGGCGATGCCACCGGCCTCGTACTCACGGCCCACCATGAACCCGGAGATGTTCTGCAGGAACACCAGCGGGATGCTCCGGCGGTCGCACAGCTGGATGAAGTGCGCGCCCTTCATGGCCGACTCGCTGAACAGGATCCCGTTGTTGGCCACGATCCCGACCGGGTGGCCGTGGATCCGGGCGAAGCCGGTGACCAGGGTGGCCCCGTACTCCTTCTTGAATTCCACGAACCGGCTGCCGTCGACCAGCCGAGTGATCACCTCACGGACGTCGTACGGCGTGCGCGGGTCGGTCGGGACGACGCCGTACAGCTCGCCCGGGTCGACCACCGGCTCCTCCGACGGCTGGACGTCCCAGGGGGCGGCCGGGCGCGGTCCGAGGCCGGCCACGATGTCGCGGACCAGGTGCAGGGCGTGGGTGTCGTCATCGGCCAGGTGGTCGGTGACACCGGAGACCCTCGAGTGCAGGTCGCCCCCGCCGAGCTCCTCGGCTGTGACCACCTCGCCGGTCGCCGCCTTCACCAGCGGCGGGCCGCCCAGGAAGATCGTCCCCTGCTCGCGCACGATGACGGCCTCGTCGCTCATCGCCGGCACGTACGCCCCACCGGCCGTGCAGGACCCGAGGACGGCGGCGATCTGCGGGATCCCGCGCGCGGACATGGTGGCCTGGTTGTAGAAGATCCGGCCGAAGTGGTCGCGGTCCGGGAAGACCTCGTCCTGCAGCGGCAGGAACGCCCCGCCCGAGTCGACCAGGTAGACGCACGGCAGGTTGTTGTGCAGCGCCACCTCCTGGGCGCGCAGGTGCTTCTTCACCGTGATCGGGTAGTAGGTGCCGCCCTTCACGGTGGCGTCGTTGGCCACCACGACACACTCCCGGCCGGACACCCTGACCACCGCCGTGATGATCCCGGCGCCGGGCGTGTCGTCGGCGTAGACGCCGTCCGCCGCCAGCGGGGACAGCTCGAGGACCGGCGAGCCTTGGTCCACGAGCGCGTCGACGCGGTCGCGGGGCAGCAGCTTGCCGCGCTCGACGTGCCGGCGGCGTGACTCGGGCGAGCCACCGGCGTGCGTGACGGCCAGCCGCTCGTGCAGCTGGGCCACCAGCGCCCGGTGCTCCGCGTCGTTCGCTGCGAAAGCAGCGCTGGCCGGGTCGGCGGAGCTGCGCAGCACGGTGCCGGACAATCGGACCTCCCGTCGGCTGGCCTGACCCTGGCGTTAGCGATGACTAACCAGATGTTAGCGGTTGCTAACACCAATCGTCTAGGATCCCAGCGTGGCACGAGCCAGCGCACCCCTCCCGGCCGGACGGACCCTGAGCGCGCCGTCCCGGCGCGAGGAGATCCTGCGTGCGGCCGCCGGGCTGTTCGCGCTGCGCGGCTTCCACGGGGTGTCCATCGACGACATCGGTGCGGCGGTCGGAGTCTCCGGGCCGGCCCTGTACCGCCACTTCCCGAGCAAGGAGGCGATCCTCGCCGAGCTGCTCGTCGGCATCAGCGAGGTGCTGCTGGACGAGGCGCAGTCCCGGGTGGCAGCGGGTGGCTCCCCCGCCGACCTGCTGACCGCCCTGGTCGACTGGCAGGTGCGGTTCGCCCTCGACCACCCGGCGTTGATCACCGTGCACGAGCGCGACCTGGCCAGTCTGCCGGACGACGACCGGCGTCGGGTCCGGCGGCTGCAGCGCACCTACGTGGAGCTGTGGGTGGACGTGCTCCGCGGCGCCCTGCCGCAGGGGGACCGGGAGCGGACACGGGCCGCGGCCCACGCGGCCATCGGGCTGATCAACTCCACGCCGCACAGCGCCCGGCTGGACCGCCCGGCGATGGCCGCCCTGCTGCGGGACATGGCGCTCGGCGCCCTGCGCGCGAGCGCCGGATATCCTTAGGCCATGTCCTCGCCTGACGGGGAGCTCACCCAGCACCAGCCCGGCGAGGGCGGGACGCTGAGCTGGCTCCGGGCCCGCTTCAGCAACCTCCTGCGCGAGGTGGCCAAGTTCGGCATCGTCGGGCTCGTCGCGCTGGTCTTCGACGTCGGGCTGTTCAACCTGCTGCGCTTCGCCGGCGGTGAGGGTCCGCTGTACGACAAGCCGCTCACCGCGAAGGCCATCTCGGTCACCATGGCCACCGTGGTGGCCTACCTGGGCAACCGGTACTGGACGTTCCGGAACCGCGCCCGGACCGGCTTCGCCCGCGAGTACCTGCTGTTCTTCGTGCTCAACGGAGTCGGCCTGGCCATCTCGGTCGGCGTGCTGTGGATCTCGCACTACGGGCTCAACCTGCGCAGCCCGTTGGCGGACAACATCTCCGCGAACGTGATCGGGCTGGGGCTGGGCACGCTGTTCCGGTTCTGGTCCTACCGCCGCTGGGTGTTCCCCGCGTCGCCCGACGACGAAGCGCTCACCTCGGAGCTGCGCCAGCCGGTCTGACCCGGCTCACCAGCCGAGCGCGACGGCCATCCCGGCGCGCAGCACGAGCGGCAGGCCGGCCGCCTCGGCAGCGCTGTCCAGGAGCAGCTCCACCTGCCAGTCCCGGGCGATCGCGACCGCGACGGCCGCGCAGCCGCGCACCCCGGCCAACGGGGCGTCCTCGTCCTCGGCCGCCACCAGCGCCCCGTGGCTGCGGGCCCGCCCCGGCCAGCCGCCGTCGCCGCCCACCGGCACGCTCGCGGCGACCAGCAGGCCGTCCCGCTCGGCCGCGTGCAGCACCGGCAGGGCCGCACCATCACGCACTCGGCTGACCACCCAGCCGATCGCGCCGCACTCACCGCTCAGCACCGTCGCCAGCGTCGCCAGCCGCTCCTCGGGGCGAACCGCCGCCGACCGTGCGGATGTCGCGGCGTCCAGCGCCACCTCGAGGGCGGACCGCTTCGGC
>DATCDE010000133.1 GCA_036510875.1 Actinomycetes bacterium | reverse complement strand
GGGTTTGTGACGGGGGTGCGGTTCTACAAGGGTGGGGCGGCGAACGGGGGGACGCATACGGGGAGCTTGTGGTCGTCGGCGGGTTCGTTGCTGGCGACGGCGACGTTCAGTGGTGAGACGTCGTCGGGGTGGCAGACGGTGACGTTCGCGTCGCCGGTGGCGGTCACGGCGGGGACGACCTACGTGGCGTCGTACCTGGCGCCACAGGGCAGCTACTCCTCTGACGGCGGGTTCTCCCCGCTGCCGTACGTGAACTCACCGCTGACGGCGACCGGAAGTGTCTACCAGTACGGGTCGGGTGGGGTGTTCCCGAACAACACCTCCAACAACCCGAACTACTGGGTGGACGTGGTGTTCACGTTGCCGGACACGACGCCACCGAGTGTGGTGTCCACGGTGCCCGCGTCGAACGCGACGGGGGTGGCGACGTCGTCGACGGTGTCGGTGACGCTGAGTGAGCCGATCCAGGCGGGTGCGTCAATCTCGGTGACGCCGTCGGCTGGTCCGCCGGCAACTGCGCTGAACGGTTCTGGAACGGTGTTGACGTTCACGCCGTCGGCGGCGTTGGCGGCCTCGACGCAGTACTCGGTGCTGGTATCCGGGGTCAAGGATATCGCAGGCAACGTGATGACTGTCTACTCCTGGTCGTTCACCACCGCCTCAAGTGGCGGCGGCGGTGGCGGCGGCGGTGGCGGTGGCGGTGGCGGTGGCGGTGGCGGTGGCGGTGGCGGTGGCACGGCAGTTCCCACGGTGGACCGGCTGTTCGGCGCTGACCGGTACGCCACTTCGGCAGCCATCTCGGCGGACGGCTTCGCGCCGGGCGTGCCCGTGGTCTTCGTGGCCACGGGTGAGGACTTCCCCGATGCACTGGCAGGGGCGGCGGCAGCCGGTTCGCTGCGCGGCCCGGTCCTGCTCGTCCAGAAGCTCGCGATTCCCACCACCGTCTCGGACGAGCTCAAGCGGCTGCAGCCGGCCCAGATCGTTGTTGTCGGTGGCTCGGGGGTCATCTCCGACCAGGTGCTGACCGCCCTCAAGGCGTATACGGCAGGCACCGTGACCCGGGTCGCCGGAGCCAACCGCTACGCCACCGCGGCGGTACTGTCGCAGAAGTACTTCAGCCCAGGTCTGGGCGACGTCCTGGTCGCGACCGGCACCAACTATCCGGACGCCCTTGCCGGTGCCGCAGCGGCCGGAGCGAACAAGGTCCCGGTGCTGCTGGTGTCTGCGACGGGGATCCCCGCCGAGACCGTGGCCGAGCTGCAGCGGCTGAAGCCGGCGCGGATCACGATTTTGGGTGGGACCGGTGCGGTCTCCGCGGCCGTTGCCACCGCGCTCGCCACCTACGCGCCGCAGGTGCGCAGGCTGGCGGGTACCGACCGCTACGGCACTGCAGTTGCGGTCTCGCAGGCGTACTTCGGCTCGGCTTCGCGGGTCCTGGTGGCGAGCGGGGCGGGCTTCGCCGATGCGCTGTCGGGTGCCGCTCGCGCAGCCGCCCTGCCGGGCCCGGTTCTCTTGTCGGCGTCTACCTGCCTGCCGGCGGTCGACGTCACTGAGATCAGCCGGCTCGGGGCCTCCCGCGTCACCCTGCTTGGAGGCACCGGCGCGCTGAGCTCGGAGGTGGAGGCGCTCACCCCCTGTGTCGGCTAGTGCCATGGTGGGACAGGAGTGGTGTCACCAGGCTTCTCGGACAGATGGGACGTCTCTTGTGCACAGGCTCTAGAACCGCACCTTGACGGGTGGACCCCGCACGCCGCTTGCGTGCGGGGACGCCGTTGAGAAGGCGGCCCCAACGACCCTGCGGGGGGGCGCATGGACGCGGTGGCAGTCGTCGAGGACGAGGTCCGTGAACTGGTCCGCAGGCGCGGGCTGGACCCGCTCGCCGACCCGACGGCGATGTGGGCGCTAGTCGGCGAGGTGCTCGCCGACTACGACGAGCGCAGCCTCTCCGGCTCGGTGCCGCCGCTGGCCGACCCGGAGCACACGCTGCGCTCGGTGCTCGACTCGGTCGCCGGCTTCGGCCCGCTGCAGCCGTACCTGGACGGCCCCACGATCGAGGAGATCAGGTTCACGTATCGGCTGACGGGCCCCTGTCGAGGCCCTTGCACCGGCGGGCGGACGGCCCTTGCTTGATCAGCGTCCGGGCCCCCTCGGGCAGTGGTGGGGCCGAAAGTCTCTGGCTGGTTCCTCCCGGCGGGTCTTGTCTGAAACGGGAGGACGGCCGGTTGCGAACGGCCGCGTCCAGCCGACCGGCTGACACCATCCGGGGAGGACACGATGCGTGAGTACAGCGTCCCGGCGGCAGCCGCCATCGCGCCCACGGCCAACATGACCGACCACCTGGTCGACGCCTTGGCCGACGACCCTGACCGGGTGCAGTTCCGCCGCCGGGCTGATGGTGGGTGGCGTCCGGTCACGCTGCGCGAGTTCATGGACCAGGCTCGCGGCGCAGCCAAGGGGCTGATCGCTTCCGGGGTCCAGCCCGGTGACCGGGTCGGCCTGATGTCTCGGACGAGGTATGAGTGGACCGTCTTCGACATTGCGATCCTGCTCGCCGGCGCGGTGACGGTCCCGATCTACGAGACCTCGTCGGCCGAGCAGGTGCGCTGGATCCTGGGTGACTCCGGTGCCGTCGCGGTGGTCGTCGAGACCCCCGAGCACGCGTCCTTGGTGTCAGCTGTTCGACCCGACCTGCCGACGCTGAGGCAAGTGTGGACCGTCGAGGACCTCGAGCAGCTGGCCACGGCGGGACAGGCCGTGGACGACGAGACGCTGGAGGCGCGCCGCCGTTCGGCGGACACCTCCACCGTGTCGTCCATCGTCTACACGTCGGGAACGACCGGCCGCCCCAAGGGCTGCACGATCACCCACGGGAACATGCTCGCCGTCGCCACCGGCATGGTGAGCGGCCCGTTCGGCGACGAGTTGCGGTACGGCACGTCCACCCTGCTGTTCCTGCCGCTGGCCCATGTCATGGGCCGCGACATCCAGTTCGGCTCCACCTGGCAGGGCGCCCCGATGGGCCACACCTACGACCTCGCCGGGCTGGTCGACGACCTTCAGGTCTTCCGACCCGACTACCTGCTGTCGGTGCCGCGGGTGTTCGAGAAGGTCTACAACATGGCCTCCGCCAAGGCCGCCGAGGAGGGCAGGGAGCGCATCTTCGACTCCGCCGCAGCGACAGCGATCGGCTACAGCCAGGCGCTGGACCGGGGCAGGCCGGGCCTGCTGCTGCGGCTGCGGCACGCCGTGTTCGACCTGCTGGTCTACCGCCGGCTCCGCGACCGGCTGGGCGGCCAGGTCAGCTGGGCGCTGTCCGCCGGGGCGCCGCTTGGTACCCGCCTCGCGCACTTCTTCCGCGGTGCCGGCATCACCGTGTACGAGGTCTACGGCATGACCGAGAACTTCGGCCCGGCCACTCTCAGTCACCGCGGCGCAATGCGGGTGGGCACCGTGGGGCGCCCGATCCCCGGCAGCACTATCCGCGTCGCCGACGACGGCGAGATCCTGATCAAGGGCCCGCACGTGATGGCCGGCTACTGGAACAACCCAGCCGCCACCGCCGAGACGATCGACCCGGACGGGTGGCTGCGCACCGGCGACATCGGCCAGCTCGACGACGACGGCTACCTGAGCATCACCGGCCGGAAGAAGGACCTGATCGTCACCTCCGGCGGCAAGAACGTCGCCCCCGCCGTGCTGGAGGACCGGGCCCGGGCGTCCCGGCTCGTCAGCCAGATCATGGTGGTCGGGGACAACCGGCCATTCGTGGCCGCGCTGGTCACCCTCGACCGGGAGTTCCTGCCGACCTGGCTCGAGCTGCGCCACCGCCCGAATGACACCCCGGCCGAGAAGCTGGCCGACGACCCGGACGTCCGTGCGGAGATCCAGCAGTCGATCGACCGGGCCAACACCGCGGTGTCGCGCGCGGAGTCGATCCGGGCGTTTCGGATCCTCCCCGACGACTTCACCGTCGAGGGCGGCCAGCTGACCCCGTCGATGAAGTTGAAGCGAGACGTCGTCAGCAAGGAGCACGCGGCCGACATCGAGGCCCTGTACAGCCAGATCTAGTGCCGTGAGTCGCGGGCCGTCGGCGAGGGGGCGCCATGGGCCAGCTCAGCGTCGGAGTGCTCGGAACGTCGAGCAAGGAGAACGAGCACCGGCTTGCCATCCACCCTCGTCATCTCGACCGGATCGACGCGGACCTGCGGGCGCGGATCTTTCTCGAGCACGGCTACGGCGATCACTACGGGGTGTTCGGGGAGCATCTCGGGCCGCGACCCAGCTGGCCATCGACAAGCGGCTCACCCTGATCGCCTGGGAGGCGATGAAACCGCTGGACGCCGGACAGAGGCTCGTCGTGCACGTCTTCCACATGAACAACGAGCTGGCCGGCTACAGCTCGGTGCTGCACCAGGTCGAGGACTTCGACGCGTGGCGCGCGGCCTATGACTCGGTGGCCGAGCTGCAGAGTGCCGGCGGCGTGACAACGGAGTCCGTGCACCGCATGGCGGACCACCCCAACCACGTGTTAGTGGGTCAACGAGCCCGGCCGCGTCTTCGTCGCCCGGGAGGGCCGCATCGAGCTGACCACTGTGATCCCGACCCCTGGCATGGTGCAGGACCTCGTGGAGCGGATGCTCAAGCAGTCCGGGCGTCGGGTGGACCTGTCCTCGCCGTTCGTCGACGCGTCGCTGCCCGACGGCAGCCGGCTGCACGTAGTGATCCCGGACGTGACCCGGCGGCACTGGGCGCTGAACATCCGCAAGTTCGTGGTGCGGGCGAGCCATCTCGACGAGCTGGTCGGCTTGGGCGCGCTCACCACGCACGCGGCGCGGTTCCTCGAGGTGTGCGTCGAGGTCGGCCTCAACGTCATCGTCGCGCCACGGCAGACCCGTCTCGCCGAGCTCGAGGCTGGGAGGTAGCCAGCGCAGCCGGCCGGGGGGCGGGGGCGGGGGTCGCGTGCGGCCTGCCTTGCGAAGCTCGCTGTAGGTGAGTGCGTCACCTTCGACGGCTTGCTGCAGAAGACGCTGGAACAGCAGCCCGCGGCTTCGTGAGGTGCGACGGTTGAAGCGGAGCACCCACTCGTCGAAGTGGGCCGGCATGTGCTCCGGGCTGATCGATCCGTGCAGCGTGCCCATCACCCAGCGCTTCACCAGCGAGAACATCAGGTGCACCCCCGGCAGCGCCTCGTGGGCGGGTCGCCCTGTGGCGGTCACGTGGGTGGCCTTGAGCGTGTAGAGACCGCGGGTGGCCACCGGGTAGGCCGACCGGCCGTCGCTGATGACGCGGCTGCCCGGCTCGACGTTGGCGAGCAGGAACTCCTGCAGGCTCTCGGCGGTGGCGTCCTCGATGACACCCAGTCGAGCGCGGCCAAGACCTTTGGGGCTACTGACTTCTACGGCAGCAGCGAACAGCACCTTGCCCAACGCGCCACGTCCGGGTACGCCCGGCTCCGGACCGCCCAGGAACGCCTCGTCGACCTGCCCGTCGCCGGTGAGCCGGTCGCGACCCGGCCGCACCATCACCGACCGGTGGCGGTGCAGCAACGCCCACGCGGTCTGGTAGGAGCCGAGCTGCATCTCGCGCAGCAGCTCGGTCGCGGAGATGCCGCCCTTGCCGCTGGTCAGGTGCCAGGCCGCCGAGAGCCAGACCGTCAGCGGCGTCCGAGTGCCGTGGAAGATCGTGCCCGCGGTTGCCGAGACGCGCCGGTCACAGCCCGCGTCGCGCCACCGACGATCCGGTGCCCGCCAGCCCTCCGGCGAGGCGCACCACGGGCATACGAACCCCTGCGGCCAGCGCATTTAGTCGAGGTAGTCCAGGCACTTCCAGTCCTCGCCGAACCACGAGCGCAACTCCGCGTACGAGTCCGGGTAGTCCGGCCAGCCAGCAGCGCCACCCTCGAAACGCCAGGTCCATCAGGATCCCTCAACGCGGCGGCGCGTCATGCCGACTTCGGCGTCGCCGGAGTGTTCCCGCCCGTTGCGCTCGGTGCGCTCCCGAGCTTCGAGCGGGCGACGAGCAGCACGACGGAAACAACGATCCCCCACACCCACAGCAGGCCAGGCCCGATGAACTCAGGCCCGAGGGCCATGCTGGCAATGGCGGACACGCCGGCGACGACGGCGAGTACGGAAAGCAGCCAGTGCCCCCACAGTTCGCTTCTGGCCAGCAGCCACGCGATGACCAGCAGCGAGATGCCGACGAGGACTGAGGCGGCGGCATGGAGACCGTCGCGGGACAAGACCAGCGCCTGGGCGACACCAGCGTCGAGGTTGCCACGGACCTTCGCGGCGTTCATGTCGAACGAGAGCGCCGGCCAGGCGCCGAGGCCTTCGGCGAACACGTAGACCGCGGTGGAGGCCCCGGCAAGGGTGATGGCGACGATGGCAGCCAGGTCCAGACGTACGCAGGCGCTACGGACGACTGCTACCAGCAGTACCAGCGTGATCACCCACTGGACGATGAACGCTGTGGCGTGCAGTGGGATGCGGGAGAAGTTGTCGACGTAGAAGTCGACGAAGTCGTTCGCCGGAGCGCCGGGCGGCGGCGACACGGTTCGCAGGTCCGTCAGCATGCTGACGACGACAAGGAAATACGGCACCAGCGCGAGCCCTGCCACGGCGGCAACTAGCGCCGCCTGCCGACGGGCAGCCACCACCGCATCGTCCCGCCCGTGCGACTCCTCGCCCTCCGACCCCGTCGTCACCTGCCACCGTGCCGTCATTGAACTCGCCTCCAGACGGATGGTGCGTCAAGATCAGCATCTGTCCCAGCGACGTTCCCCCGTCAGGGGCGAAAGAACCGACGTCACGGCGCCCGTGCCGCGTCGAGAGCGCCGAAGCGCAGTTCTCGGGCGGGTCGACGCTGGCGGGCAATCCCACCAATCGTCAGTACATCTGTTGCACCCTGACGACAGCGAAGGCTCGGTCGCCCCGGCCGTTCACCTGATTGGTGCTACGACGCCGGATCCGAGCATGTCGATGTTCCCCATGTGCCGCACCCCTCGTGGCGCCAGAAAGGAACCCCTCATGCGCAAGAGCATCACTGTTCTGGTTCTTCTCGGGTCGCTCGCCGTTCCGATCGGGTGCACGACGTTGGCCCTGGCCGATAACAGCAACCGGCCGGGCGGCTCCATCATCACACCCGAAGGACCAACGCCCGGGAACGGAGGGGACCAAGGCTGGGGTAACTGCGGGCACAACTCAAGTGGCGGCCTCGCCCACACCGGCGACAACGGCATGGGTGGCGGCAATGGCGGCGACCAGAAGGACGGCTGCACCCTGACGCCACCTCCTCCGCCCACCTGAGCCGCTCGCTACGTCTTTCCGTTGGCCGGTCGGCTTCTTCGTCATGGTGGTCAGCGGGACGCGGGCCGGCGATCCCACTAGTACTACAGCCGCACTTGGTTTGATCTCGGCGACAGCATGTCGTCGTGAGTTGACGGGCCGGTCCCTGCGATCGTGCGCGTGTGGTTGATGTTCTGGATGTGGCTGAGGTGTCGGCGTGGGCGGCGGGGCTGGAGGAGGTCCAGGCGCGGATCGCGGCGCGGTTCGCGCGTTCGGAGCCGCGGGAGCGGGTCGCCGCCTATATTCGCGGGCTGTTGGCGCCGGTGGAGCGGAAGAACTCCTGGACGTTGGCGCAACGGGCTGGGGAGG
>DATCDE010000132.1 GCA_036510875.1 Actinomycetes bacterium | reverse complement strand
GGCCGCCGCGTCGGCCTGCTGGGCCTGGGCCAGCGCGGCGGTGGCCTGCGGGCTGACCAGCCGGACCAGCACCTGGCCTGCGGTCACCTGCTGGCCGTCCTTCACCTCGATCGCGATGACCCGACCGGACGCCGGCGCGGTCACCTCGGCGGTGGCCCTGGCCACCACGTTCGCCGGAGCCTCGACCACCTCGGTGACGGTGGCCAGGCCCACGGTGGCGACCCCGATGTCCTGCTGCTGGCTCCCGCTGCACGCCGCGAGCAGCCCGGCTGCCGCAAGCGCGACCGCGGCCGTCAGGGCACGCCGGGTGATGACCACCCGGTCATCGTAGGTTTCGGCCGGTCAGGCTGCCGGGTCAGGCACCGGGGCGGTCGAGACCCGGGCTGCCGGGAGTGCCCGCCGGTCAGCCCTGCGCCAGCTCGCGAGAGCGGTCCCGGGCGGCCTCCATGGCGCGGAGGAAGGCGGCACGCACCTTGTGGTTCTCCAGCTCGCGGATCGCGGCGGCCGTCGTCCCGGCCGGTGAGGTGACGTTCTCGCGCAGCACCGTGGGGTGCTCCCCGGTCTCGCGGAGCATCTTCCCGGCACCCACCAGGGTCTGCACGACGAGCTCAGTGGCCGTCGACCGGGGCAGCCCCAGGTGCACGCCGGCCTCGATCATCGACTCGACCACGAAGAAGATGTACGCGGGGCCGCTGCCGGAGATCGCCGTGACGGCGTCCTGCTGCTTCTCGGGCACCCGGAGCACCTTGCCCACGCTGGCCAGCAGCGCCTCCGCCTCCTCCAGGTGCGCCTCGTCGCAGTGCGATCCGGGGGAGATCGCGGCCATGCCCTCGTCGACCAGCGCGGGGGTGTTCGGCATCACCCGGACGACGGGGCTGCCGGCCGGCAGCCGCTCCTCCAGGAACGCCGTCGTGATGCCGGCGGCCAGCGACACGACGAGCGCACCGGGCCGCACCTGCGGGGCGATCTCGTCCAGCAGACCGCCCATGTCCTGCGGCTTCACGACGAGGACGAGGGTGTCCGCGGCGGCGGCCGCCTGCTCGTTGGACAGCACCTCGACGCCGTACCGCTCGGCCAGCTCGGCGGCCCGTTCGGGGCGCCGCTCGGCGACGACGATGTCCTCGGCCCGGCGTCCGGCCCGCAGCAGGCCGGACAGCAGCGTCTCGCCCATGACCCCGGCGCCGAGCACCGCCACGCGGGTCATCAGGACCCCGAGACGAGCGAGCGCAGGAACAGCATGACGTTCGCCGGCTTCTCGGCCATCCGGCGGACCAGGTAGCCGTACCACTCGTCGCCGTACGGCACGTACACGCGCATCCGCTCCCCCTCGCTCGCCAGTCGGCGCTGCTCGTCCGGGCGCACGCCGTACAGCATCTGGAACTCGTAGCTGCCCTTGGCCCGGCCGTGCCGCACGGCCAGCGCCCCGGCGATCTCGACCAGGCGCGGGTCGTGGGTGGCCATCATCGGGTAGCCCGCGCCACTCATCAGGACCTGCAGGCAGCGCACGTACGACCGGTCCACCTTCGCGACAGACTGGTAGGCCACCGACTCCGGCTCCTTGTAGGCGCCCTTGCATAGCCGCACCCGGGAGCCGGCGGTGGCCAGGTCACGGCAGTCGGACTCGGTGCGCCGCAGGTACGCCTGCAGCACCGCCCCGGTACCGGGGAAGTCCTGGCGCAGCTCGGCCAGGATGCCCAGCGTCGAGTCGGTGGTGGTGTGGTCCTCCATGTCCAGGGTCACCGTGGTGCCGAAGTCCTGGGCGGCCTGGCAGATCGCCCGCGCGTTCTCCAGCGCCACCTTCTCGCCGTCCCCCGACAGCGCCTGGCCGACCGCGGACAGCTTCACGCTCACCTCGGCCCGGTCGGTGAGGCCGGCGTCGCCGAGCATCCGCAGCAGGTGCAGGTAGGCGTCCCGGGTCGCGGCCGCCTGGGCCGTCTCGGTGGTGTCCTCGCCCAGGTGGTCGAGGGTGACCAGCCGGCCGTCGGCGGCCAGCTCGCTGCTGGCCCGCACCGCGTCGTCCGCGGTCTCACCGGCGACGTAGCGGCGCACGACGTCCCTGGCGACCGGCGCGGAGATCGCCAGGTCTCGGATTTTGTCGCTCCTGGACAGGGACAGCAGGAATCGCCCGATCACGAAGGCACCTTTCTCGGCTCAGTGGTGCGCGACCGCGAGGCCGCGGCGCCAGGTTACGGCGTCCGACGCCGCAGCGTGGCCGCTCCCAGCGCCAGCGCGGCGACGATGAAACCCGCGATGACCGCCATGTCCAGCCAGGTGTGGCTGCCCACCCCGGTCTCGACGGTGAGCCGCTGCATCGCGTCGACGGCATAGCTGAGCGGCAGCACGTCGGAGACCAGCTCGAGCGGCCGAGGCAGCGTGGCCCGCGGGGCGACCAGCCCGCACAGCAGCAGCTGCGGGATGATCACCGCGGGCATGAACTGCACGGCCTGGAACTCGGTCCGGGCGAAGGCACTGACGAACAGGCCCAGTGCGGTGCCCAGCACGGCGACCAGGACGGCGACCAGCAGCACCGCCCAGATCGGGCCGGCGACGTCGAGCCCGAGCAGCCCGAATGCGATGACCGAGATGACGATGGCCTGGATCGCGGCCGCGATGCCGAACGCGAACCCGTAGCCGAGCAGGAAGTCGACACGGCTGATCGGCATGGCGAGCAGCCGCTCCAGGGTGCCACTGGTCCGCTCGCGCAGGGTGGCCACCGAGGTGACCAGGAACATGACGATGAGCGGGAACACCCCGAGCAGCGCGGCGCCCCAGTGGTCGAACACCCCGGGGTGGTCGATGAGCATCCAGGCGAGCAGCCCCATCAGCATGCTGGGGACGACGAGCAGCAGCGCGACGGTGCGGTGGTCGTGGCGCAGCTGCTGCAGCACCCGGACCGTGGTCGCCCGAAGGGCCGCGGTCATGCCGCGCCCCCACTCTCGAGCCGGTCAGCCAGGGCCAGGAATGCGGCCTCCACGGTGGGGGTGCCGGTGCGGGCCAGCAGCTCGGCCTCGGTCTCGTCGGCGACAATCTCGCCGTCCCGGACCAGCAGCAGCCGGTCGCAGCGCTGCGCCTCGTCCATGACGTGGCTGGAGACCAACAAGGTGGCGCCGGCGTCGGCGAACCGGTGGAACAGGCTCCACAGATCGCGGCGCAGCACCGGGTCGAGGCCCACCGTGGGCTCGTCGAGCACGAGCAGCTCGGGTGAGTTGAGCAGGGCCACCGCGAGCGACGAACGGGACAGCTGGCCGCCGGACAGCTCGCGGACCATCTGGTCGCGCTGGTCGGCGAGGTCGACCTGCTCGAGCACCCGGTCGACGTCCGTGCGCGGCGCCCCCAGGACGGCGGCGAAGTACCGCAGGTTCTCGGCCACCGTGAGGTCGGCGTACACCGAGGGAGCCTGGGTGACGTAGCCGATCCGGCGGCGCAGCGGTGGGCTGCCGGCGGGCAGGTCGAGCACCTCGCAGGTCCCGGTGACCATGGCCTGCACCCCGACGATGGCCCGCATCAGGGTGGACTTGCCGCCACCGCTGGGGCCGAGCAGCCCGGTGACGATGCCCCTGCGGACGTCGAAGTCGAGCCCGTGCAGCACCTCCCGGGCGCCGCGGACCACCCGCAGACCACGCACCCGTACCGCTAGGTCGTCGTCAACGCCCACGTTGATCACTCGACTCCGCCGCGGGCCGGCTGTCAAGGGCCGCTCGGCGAGGCCACATGTCAGCTTGATCACCGTCTCCGGTCAGCGACTGCCGCTGCCGGGCGCAATCTGACCGCGCGCAGTGATCATGGAGCCGGGGCGGGGGGCGGGACGGCGGACGCGAGGTTCAGCCGCGCGAAGGCCAGCGCCTCCGCGAGGTCGGCCTCGCGCTCGGCCCGGTTGGCCGCCCGTCGGGTGGACACCTCCAGCACGACGGTGCCGTCGAAGCCGGTCCTGGCCAGCCGCTCCAGCACCGGGACGCACGGCTGGCCGCCGCGGCCCGGCACCAGGTGCTCGTCCCGGTTGGACCCGGAGCCGTCGGCCAGGTGCAGGTGCGCCAGCCGGTCCCCGAGGTTCTCGGCCATGGCCAGCGCGTCCGACCCGGACACCGCGGTGTGCGACAGGTCCAAGGTGATGTGCTCGTAGTCCTCGTCGGTGGGGTCCCAGTCCGGCAGGTACGCAGCCACCTCGCGGCTGGCCGCCTTCCACGGGTACATGTTCTCCACCGCGAAGACCACGTCGGTCTCCTCCGACATCCGCCCCACGCCGGTCACGAAGCTGCGCGCGTACTCGCGCTGCCACCGAAACGGCGGGTGCACGACGACGGTGGAGGCGCCCAGCGCCTCGGCGGCCTCCTTCGACCGCACCAGCTTGGCCCACGGGTCGGTGCCCCAGACCCGCTGCGTGATCAGCAGGCAGGGTGCGTGCACGGCGAGCACGGGGACGCCGTGGTGGTCGGACAGCCGCCGGACGGCGTCGATCTCCTGGCTCACCGGGTCGAGGAACACCATGAGCTCGACCCCGTCGTAGCCCAGCCGCGCGGCCAGCTCGAAGGCCGAGGCCGTCGACTCGGGGTACGTCGACGTGGTGGACAGCGCCACCCGAGCGCGCGGGACCCGCACCACCTCGCTCACCCGTCCAGCGTAGGCGGCCCGGGTGCTCCGCCGGCCACCTAGGCTGGCCGTCGTGCGCGCGGGCCAGATCGCCGAACCGGCACCGGTCGTCCGGCTGGACGGCCCGGCGCTGGTCGCCGACGCGACCACGCACGGCGCGGTCGTCGTCGACGACACCGGCCAGCCGGTGACCCTGCTCACCGAGGCCCAGCTGATCTGGCTGTTTCCTGCCGCCCTAACTGCGTGCCGAGCCCTCGCTCGCGCACGTGGTGGACGAGGAGCACGCGGACCGGTTCGCCCAGGCACAGTCCGGCGCCACCGTGCGCACCGCGCTGCCCGAGCCGCCGCCCCCGATCCCCGCGGTGCGCGACGACGACACCCTCGCCGAGACGGCCACCGTCATGGACTCACTGCGGTCGCCGCTGGTAGCGGTGCTCGACGCCGGCGGCCACCTGATCGGCGTGGCACCGCGAGCCGGCTGCTGTCGGCCATGCTCCCCGGGTGGGCGGCTGGTGGCCGCCTGGTTGACGCTCGCGGTGTTCGTCGGCGTCTACGTGCTGCTGGGGACCGAGCGGGTGCACCGGGTGGCGGCCGCCCTCGGCGGTGCCGTCGTCGTGCTGGCGTCGGGGGTGGTCACGACCCGGGACGCCTTCTACTCGAGCAGACCGGAGTCGCCTGGGACGTCCTGGTCCTGCTGCTCTGGATGATGGTCATCGTCGGCATCCTGCGGCAGACCAGGATCTTCGAGTACCTGGCGATCTGGGCGGTGAGGCGCTCCCGCGGCAACCGGTTCCGGGTGCTCGTGCTGCTGCTGGTCTGCACCGCCGTCGCCTCGGCGTTCCTCGACAACGTGACCACGGTCGTGCTGCTCGCCCCGGTGACCCTGCTGGTCTGCGACCGGACGGGCATGCTGCCCGCCCCAGTGCTGGTCGCTGAGGTGCTGGCCTCCAACATCGGCGGCGCGGCGACCCTGATCGGCGACCCGCCCAACATCATCATTGCCAGCCGGTCCGGCCTGACCTTCAACGACTTCCTCGTGCACATGCTGCCGATCGTGGTGGTGGTGTTCGTCGTCTTCCTGGTCGCGTCCCGCTGGCTGTTCGGCCGCAGCCTGGGCGGCGGCAGCGAGGCGAGCGTGGCCGACGTGATGGCCCTGGCCGAGCGGGAGGCCATCACCGACGCCCCGCTGCTGTGGCGCAGCCTGCTGGTGCTGGCGATGGTGCTCGCCGGGTTCGTCCTGCACGGGGTGATCCACACCGAGCCGGCCATCGTGGCGCTCTCCGGTGCCGGGCTGCTGGTGCTCATCTCACGCGCCCGACCCGAGACCTACCTGGACGCGGTGGAGTGGGAGACGCTGGCGTTCTTCGCGGGCATCTTCGTCCTGGTCGGGGCGCTAGCGAAGACCGGCGTCATCGACCGCCTGGCCCAGCACGTGGCCGCGGCCACCGGGGGCAACGTCGCGGTGCCGCTGGTCGTGATGCTGGTCGCCTCGGCGGTGATCTCGGCGTTCGTCGACAACATCCCGTACGTGGCGGCGATGACGCCCGTGGTCTCCTCGCTGATCGCCGCGAACCCGGCGCTGGGCCAGGACGGCGCGCTGTGGTGGGCGCTGGCCCTCGGCGGCGACCCGGGGGGCAACGGCACCGCGGTCGGGGCCAGCGCCAACATCGTGGTCATCGGGCTGGCCCGGCAGTACGGGCACCCGATCAGCTTCGGCCAGTTCGCCCGCTCCGGCCCACCGGTGGCCGTCGGCTCGGTCGCGCTGTGCGTGCCCTACCTGCTGCTGCGCTACGCATGACGACGGGCGATCAGCGGCCGATGATCGCCTGGACCGCCTTGCGCAGCACCGGTCGGACCGTCTCGACTGGTTCGTCCAGGGTGCGCAGGACGCCGATGTGCACCGCCCCGAGCACCGCCCAGGCCTGGGCGCGATCGGCCGCGGACCCGCTGGCCGCGATCCGGTCGAGGACCCGGTCCCGCAGCGCGTGCACCTGTCCGGCATGCGGGTGGTCGACCACCGAGACGTCGTTGACCAGCACGCCGATCACTTCGCGATGCAGCAGCAGCGCCTCCAGGTAGGAGGAGGCAAACCGCCGACGTCCCGCGGCGCCGCGATCGGCCGGCTCCGCCAGCAGCGCCTGGATGTCCCGCAGCCCCGGGAGCAGCAGGGCAGCCAGCAACGTCTCCTTGGGGTGGAAGTGGTAGGCCACCGCGGTCTTGGAGACCCCGAGACGCTCGGCGATCGCCGCGAAGGAGGTGCCCTCGTAGCCGCGCTCGAGGATCAGCTCGCGCGCCGCCAGCAGGATCTGCTCCCGCCTGTCCGTCGCCATGCGGTGGCCTCCTATTGACCGGACCCGTTGCCACGCGCACAGTACTCACCGTACGGCCGTACAGGACGGTCGTTCCGCCAGTCTGAGGAGCCTTCGTGACCACCGACCCCGCCGCTGACGCCGCGCACTCCCCGCTGGGCCGGGTTGGCGAGGGCAGCTATCGGCACCGCCGGCTGGTGCTGGCCGGGTGGCTGCTCGCGCTGCTCGCCGTGCTGGCCGCCGTCGCGGTGTTCGGCCGGGCCACCACGGAGACGGTCCGGATCCCCGGCAGCGACAGCCAGGCCGCCCTTGACACCGTCGCCGCAGCCTTCCCGACGACGGCCAACCCGGCCCAGCCGGTGGTGCTGCACGTGCGCAGCGGACGGCTCACCGACCCCGCCCCGAAGGCCGGGGTCGAGCAGGCGGCCGCCCGCGTGGCCAGGGTTCCGCACGTCACCTCGGTGTCGACCCCCTACGAGCGGGGCCACCAGGGCCAGCTCAGCCCGGACGGCACCATCGGGTACCTGGCCGTGACCTTCGACGTGTCCGGCCGCCAGCTGACCCCTGCGCTGGTGCACCAGGTGCTCGACGCGGCACAGCCAGCCACCGAGGCGGGCGTCACGGTGACCCCGGGCGGAGCGCTGGCCGACGCCCTCGACCGGCCCAACACGCACCGCAGCGAGGCCCTGGGGCTCGCGGTCGCCGCGGTCGTGCTGGTGCTCACGTTCGGGTCGTGGCTGGCCGCGCTGGTGCCGCTGCTGACGGCGCTCGTCGGGGTGGCCCTCTCGCTCGGGGCGATCGGCCTGCTGGGGCACGCGATCGACACGCCATCGGTCGCGGCCACGCTCGCGACCATGATCGGGCTGGGCGTGGGCATCGACTACGCCCTGTTCGGCCTCACCCGGTACCGGCGGATGCTCGCCACCGGGGCACCGGTCCCGGACGCCGTGGCCACGATGACGGCGACGAGCGGCAAGTCCGTCCTGTTCGCCGGGAGCACGGTGGTCGTCGCGCTCGCCGGGCTGTGGCTGGCTGGACTGCCCCTCGTCGGGATCATGGGTCTGGACGCCGGGCTCGCCGTCCTTGTCGCCGTCGCGGCCGCCCTCACCCTGCTGCCCGCCGTCCTCGGCCTGGCCGGGGAACGGCTGCGCCCGCACACCCGCCGGCGGCCGGACGACGAGTCCGGCTGGGGCCGGCTGGCCGCCAAGGTGGAGCGCCGGCCCTGGCCGGTCTTCGTCGGCAGCCTGCTGCTGCTCGGCGCGTTCGCGGCCCCAACCCTGACACTCCAGCTCGGCCAGCTGGACGCCGGCTCCTCGCCGACCAGCCAGTACTCCCGACAGGCCTACGACCTGCTGGCCTCGGGGTTCGGCCCCGGCGCGAACGGGCCGCTGCTCGTCACGGTCTCCACATCTGCGCCGGTCGGATCCGCAGCGGCCGACCCGATGACGACCGTGACCCGCGACCTGGCGGCCACAGCAGGGGTTGCGGCCGTCAGCCCGGCCCAGCTCGACCCGGCCGGAACGGTGGCCCGCTGGCAGGTGACCCCGACGACGGCGCCGTCCGACCCGGCCACGGCCCGGCTGGTGACCACGCTGCGGACCCGGACACTGCCGCACGCTCTCGCCGGCACCGCAGCGGTGGCGCACGTGGGCGGCCAGACCGCAGGCACGGTGGACCTGACCGACCGCATCGCCAGCCGGCTACCGCTGGTGATCCTCGCCGTGGTCACCGCTTCCGCCCTGCTGCTGCTGCTCGCCTTCCGGGCCCCGGTCGTGTCTCTGAAGGCCGCCGCCGTCAACCTGGTCTCGATCGGCGCCGCCTACGGCGCCCTCGTCGCGGTGTTCCAGTGGGGCTGGGGCGCCGGGCTGCTCGGGCTGCCGGGGGCGGTCGCCGTGGAGAGTTACGTGCCGCTGATCCTTTTCGCCGTCCTGTTCGGCCTGTCCATGGACTACGAGGTGTTCCTCGTCTCGGCCATCCGGGAGCGGTACCTGCTCACCGGAGACAACACGGCCGCGGTCAGCGGCGGCCTCGGAGCGACCGGCCGGGTCATCAGCTCGGCGGCGCTGATCATGGTGGCCATCTTCGCCAGCTTCGTGCTCTACCCGGATCCGGTGGTCAAGATGTTCGGCGTGGGCCTGGCGGTGGCGGTGGCCGTGGACGCCACCATCGTCCGCGGTCTGCTGGTGCCCTCGACCATGGTCCTGCTCGGCCGCCGCAACTGGTGGCTGCCCGGCTGGCTGGACCGGCTGCTGCCGCACGTCGACGTGCACCCGGTGGGCGAACTGGGCAGCCTCGGCCTCGGCTCAGGCCAGGGCGTCCAGCCGGCGCAGGATCACGCCCTCACGTAGCGCCCACGGGCAGATCTCCAGCTCCTGCACGCCGAGCAGGTCCATCGCCGCGTCCGCCACCAGCGCGCCCGCGAGCAGCTGACCCGCGCGGCCGGCCGAGACCCCGGGAAGGGCGGCCCGCTCCGCCGGGGACATGGCGGACAGCTTGGGCAGCCACTCGAGCAGGTCGGCGTGCCGCAGGCAGCGCCGCACGAACGGGCCCTCCGCGGACGGCGCCGCACCGGTGATCCGGGCCAACGAGCGGAACGTCTTGGAGGTGCCGACCACGTGGTCCGGCGTCCCCGCCCTGATCACCCGGCCGAGGTCGCGGGCGAACAGCGCCCGCACGTGCTTGCGCAGCGCCTTGACCTCGGCGGACGTCGGCCGGTCGCTGCCCAGCAGGGCCCGGGTGAGCCGCCCGGCTCCGAGCGGCACCGAGTAGGCGGCGTCCGGCTCCTCCGCGCTGCCGGTGGCGACCTCGAGGGACCCGCCGCCGATGTCGAGGACCAGCAGCCGGCCGGACGACCAGCCGTACCAGCGCCGCACGGCCAGGAAGGTCAGCCGGGCCTCGTCCTCGCCGGAGAGCACGTGCAGCTCGACGCCGGTCTGGGCCCGCACGGCCCGCAGCACCTCGTCCCCGTTGGCGGCGTCCCTGACCGCGGAGGTGGCGAACGCGAGCAGGCTCTCCACGCCCTTGTCGTCGGCGACCTCGAGGGCCTCGGCGACGAACGACAGCAGCCGGTCCGCGCCGGACGTGGAGATCCGGCCGTCGTCGTCGAGCAGCTCGACCAGCCGCAGCTCGGTCTTGTGTGAGTACGCCGGCACGGGCTGGGCACCGGGGTGGGCGTCCACGACGAGCAGGTGCACGGTGTTGGAACCCACGTCGAGGACGCCGAGGCGCATACCCGGACGGTATCGCCCGGGCCACCACCTAGGCTGGCCCGGTGCCCGAAGTAGCCCTCGACTTCCCCCGCGCCTGGGTGGAGTTCCCCGACCCCGCCGACGCCGGGCAGCTGTTCCGCTGCGACCTCACCTGGCTGACCTCGCGCTGGACCTGCATCTTCGGCCAGGGCTGCGCCGGGGTGATCGCCGGCCGGCCGGACGACGGGTGCTGCACGCTCGGCGCCCACTTCTCGGACAAGAAGGACGAGAAGCGGACGCTGCGGTGGGCCAAGCGGCTCAGCCCTGCCGAGTGGCAGCACCACGGCACCAAGAAGCTGGTGGAGACCGACGAGGAGGGCGCCCGCAAGACCCGCGTGGTGGACGGCGCCTGCGTGTTCCTCAACCGGGCGGACTTCCCGAGCGGCGCCGGCTGCGCGCTGCACAACCTGGCCATCAGCGAGGGGCAGCACCCGTTGCACGCCAAGCCGGACGTGTGCTGGCAGCTGCCCATCCGGCGCAGCTACGAGCGGGTGACCCGGCCGGACGACAGCCAGCTGCTCGTGGTCTCGATCCAGGAGTACGACCGCCGCGGCTGGGGCGCCGGCGGCCACGACCTGCACTGGTACTGCTCGGGGGCCACCGAGGCGCACGTCGGCGCCGAGCCGGTGTACGTCTCCAACGCGGCCGAGCTGGAGGCGCTGATGGGCCCGCTCGGGTGCGCCGAGCTGGTCCGGCACTGCGAGGCGCACCTGGCCCGCCGGCCCACGGTGGCCGCCCACCCGGCCGACCCGGACCTCGTCTAGCCGCCCGACTGGCTGCTCGTCGCGGCTCCCCGGCCGTGTCGGTCCGGGCCCGTACGCTCCTGGGCATGGCCAAGACGTCGGCGGCAGCGCCCCGCCCCACCTACCGCTGCGCCGAGTGCGGCTGGACGGCGACCAAGTGGGTCGGGCGCTGTGGCGAGTGCCAGGCGTGGGGCACCCTCGAGGAGGTCGGTGCGGTCCGGCTGCACCAGGTGGCCGCCGGACCGGTGAGCGCGCCGGCCCGGCCGATCGCCGAGATCGACGTCGAGTCGGCGCGGACCCGCTCCACCGGGGTCGGCGAGCTGGACCGGGTGCTCGGCGGGGGGCTCGTCCCCGGCGCCGTGGTGCTGCTGGCCGGCGAGCCCGGGGTGGGCAAGTCCACCCTGCTGCTCGAGGTGGCCGCCACCCACGCCCGCCAGCACGGCGCCCGGGTGCTGTACCTGACCGGCGAGGAGTCGGCCGCCCAGGTGCGGCTGCGGGCCGAGCGGATCGGGGCGCTCGACGAGCGGCTGCTGCTCGCGGCCGAGACCGACCTGGCCGCCGTGCTCGGCCACCTGGACACCGTGCGGCCGGACCTCCTGGTCCTGGACTCCGTGCAGACCGTGGCCAGCGCGGAGGTCGACGGCAGCGCCGGCGGGGTCACCCAGGTGCGCTCGGTCGCGGCCGCGCTGACCCGGGTGGCCAAGGAGCGCTCGATGGCCACCGTGCTCGTCGGCCACGTGACCAAGGACGGCTCGATCGCCGGCCCCCGGGTGCTCGAGCACCTGGTCGACGTCGTGCTGCACTTCGAGGGCGAGCGGACCTCGCGGCTGCGAATGGTCCGGGCCGTGAAGAACCGCTACGGCCCCTCCGACGAGGTGGGCTGCTTCGACCTGCAGGAGGGCGGCATCGAGGGCCTGCCGGATCCCAGCGGGCTGTTCCTGTCCCGCCGGCCCGAGCCGGTGCCCGGCACCTGTGTGACCGTCACCCTCGAGGGTCGCCGGCCGATGGTCGCCGAGGTCCAGGCGCTGGTGGCCACCTCCCAGCTGGCCACGCCGCGGCGGGCGACCTCCGGCCTGGACTCGGCCCGGCTGGCCATGGTGCTCGCCGTCCTCGAGCGGCGGGGCGGTGTCCAGGTGGGCCGGTCCGACGTCTACGCGTCCACGGTGGGCGGGGTACGGCTGACCGACCCGGCCGCCGACTTTGCGCTAGCCCTCGCCGTCGCGGGCGCCGCGGCGGACCGGCCGCTGCCGACCGACGTCGTGGCCGTGGGGGAGATCGGGCTGTCCGGCGACCTCCGGCCGGTCACCGACGTCCGGCGTCGGCTGGCCGAGGCGGCCCGGCTGGGTTTCCGCCGGGCCCTGGTGCCGGCCGACCCCGGACCGGTGCCGGACGGCGTGTCGGTGGTGGAGGTCAGCGACCTCCGGACCGCACTCGAGACCCTGTTCGGCCGGGGCCACGGCTAGACTCGCAGCGATCTTCAGTCGGCAGAGAGGGATCCGTGAGCGCGGTCGAGCGTGACAGGACGGGGGAACGGGCGGACACCCTCCTCCGGCAGACCCTGGCGACCGTGGCCCCCGGGACCCCCCTGCGGGACGCGCTCGAGCGCATCCTGCGCGGCCGGACCGGCGCGCTCATCGTGCTCGGCTACGACAAGACCGTCGAGTCGCTGTGCAGCGGGGGCTTCGAGCTGGACGTGACGTTCTCCGCCACCGGCCTCCGTGAGCTGGCCAAGATGGACGGCGGGGTGGTCATGGACCGCGACGCCACCCGGATCCTGCGGGCGAACGTGCACCTGGTGCCGGACCCGTCCATCCCCACCGAGGAGTCCGGCACCCGGCACCGCACCGCGGAGCGGGTGGCCAAGCAGACCGGCTACCCGGTCATCTCGGTCAGCCAGTCCATGCAGATCATCGCCTTGTACCTGGGCGGCCGCCGGCACGTGCTCGAGGACTCCGGCGCGATCCTGTCCCGGGCCAACCAGGCGCTGGCCACCCTGGAGCGCTACAAGATGCGCCTGGACGAGGTCTCCGGGACCCTGTCCGCGCTGGAGATCGAGGACCTCGTCACGGTGCGCGACGTCGTGGCGGTGGCCCAGCGGCTGGAGATGGTGCGCCGCATCGCCGGCGAGATCGAGGGCTACGTCGTCGAGCTGGGCTCGGACGGCCGGCTGCTCGCCCTGCAGCTCGACGAGCTGATAGCGGGCGTGGAGGACGAGCGCACCCTGGTCGCCCGCGACTACATCCCGGCCGGCGGTGGCCGGCGGCAGCGCAACGTCGAGCAGGTGCTCGCCGACCTCGACTCGCTGACCTCGGTGGAGATGCTGGACCTCCAGGTGGTGGCGCGGGCCCTCGGGCACGGCGGCGCCAACGAGACGCTCGACACGGCGATCGCCCCGCGCGGGCATCGGCTGTTGGCCCGGGTGCCGAGACTGCCGGCCAGCGTGGTGGACCGGCTGGTCGAGCACTTCGGCACCCTGCAGAAGCTGCTGTCGGCCAGCATCGACGACCTGCAGGCCGTCGAGGGCGTGGGTGAGAACAGGGCCCGGACCGTGCGCGAGGGCCTGTCCCGGCTGGCCGAGTCGTCGATCCTCGAGCGGTACGTCTGACCTCGAGGTCAGCGCCGCGCGGCCGACGCGGGGCCGGCCGGTGAGCCGAGCCCGGCGAGGACGTACAGGTCGACTAGGAACACCGCCCGCTGCTCGTCGTCCGCCGTCCGCAGCACCTCCAGGACGTACCCCGGCAACCCGCTGGCCGGCGGCTCGGCCGTACCGGTGAGCGCCTCCGGGTCCACCACGGCCAGCACCTTGTCGACGGCGAGGCCGATCGAGCCGTGCACCCCGTCGGTCACTCCGTCGATCAGGACGAGCACGTCACCGAGCGCCCCCGGGTCGGCCGGCGAGCGCAGGTCGACGACCGGCAGCGGCTGCCCGCGCAGCTCGAGCAGGCCAGTGACCGGGGCGCGGACCCCGCGCAGCTGCTCGATCCCGGTCGCCCGGACGACCTCCCGGACCTGGTCGAGCGAGGCGGCCAGCTCACGCCCGTCCATCGAGAAGGTGACGTACCCGCTCACGCGCCCCTCCGGATTCCCTCGCGCCCACCACCGGTGTCATCGGCCAGCCGGCGGCACAACTGCACCAGCTCGTCCACACGGCGCCCGTCCAGGATCCGCCTGGCCCGCTCGGCCGGTACCTGCGGCAAGGTCATGGCCGCGGCCCGGTAGGACGCCGACGCGGCGGCCCGCTTCCCGCTGCCGGACAGCGCCACGGCCAGCAGGAAGTGCGCGTCCCCGGCCATCGGGTCGAGGTAGACGGCGCGCTGCAGCGGCCCCGCAGCGGCGACCGGGTCGGCCCGGTTGAGCCTGGCCTGCCCCAGCAGCGTGTACGCGGCCACCTGCACGGCGTCCGGGACACCCGGCTGGGCGACCAGCTCGGACGAACGCAGCGCGGCCCCCTCGTAGTCGCCGGCGTCGAAGGCTGTACGGGCCGCCGCCAACGCGTCCAGTGACCGGCTCGCGGCCGGTCGCATCGGGCCGGTCG